>JBGTNF010000451.1:0-2093 GCA_041743205.1 Thermomicrobiales bacterium
CCGCCCTCGGCGAGGAGGCGTTCGCGACGGCCTGGGCTGCCGGCCGGATCCTGGGATCCGCGCAGGCGCTCGAGGTCGCGCTCGAGCCGTTCCCGGTCGCCGCCTCGATCACCGCTCCATTGAGCGGTCCGTCCCTGACCCCGCGCGAAACGGAAATCCTGCAGCTCCTGGCCGCCGGCAAGACTGACGCCGCCATCGCCGAATCGCTCTTCATCAGCGTCCGCACCGTCGAGAACCACGTCGCCCATATCCTCGCCAAACTCGGCGTCCGCAGCCGCGCCGCCGCTGTCCAGGCGGCGGGTCTGGTCTCGTCGCCCGGATCCTCGTCATCCTGACGCCCTCGGAATGCGTCCCGCCTGATTGCCACCGACCCGCAGTACCTACCAACCTACCCAATGGAATGAGTACCCGGGCGCGTTGGAACCGGGTACCGCCCCTGATTGCCCTCCGCTCCCTCCCCTCCTATCGTGAATTTGGGTCCCACTCTTCGTTCGACATGGACGGCAGGTATTGACTGCTGTCGGGAAACGGCGCGTTGCGGGCCTTCCACGACGCACGACACACACCAGGGAGCATCTCATGAATCCGAATCGCTTCGACCAGATTTCCCGGCGCTTGAGTGATGCCCGCCTCTCCCGCCGAACCGCCGTGAGCGCCAGCCTCGCCGCCGGGGCCGCCGCCGTGAGCGGTGTCGCCATCGCCGCCCAGGACGCCACCCCGGAGGCGCCGTCGGAGACGGTGAACCTGCCGGACGTCGAACCGTCATCCACCCAGCTCTTCGTGCAGTCGTTCCAGTCCGGCAGCATCGCCCCCTTGGCCAGTGATTTCGGCACGCACAGGGTCACGCTCGACCATGGCCTGGGCCAGACGATCGTCTTCAACGACCGTCCCTCGCGCGAGGTCGGCGCCAGCCCTACGCCGGCCTTCCTCGACGGCCTCGGTTTCGATGACGATAACCCGCCCAACGCGGCGATCGTGATTGATGCCGGCGACGGGACCACCGACATCGCCGTCGTCGAACTCTTCAACCCGACCTACGACGAGACCACGCACACGGCGACCTACGACATCGCGGTGCTCGCCAACTGGCAGAACGACCTGGAGCTCGGGTTCCAGCAGGAGCCGGCCGACCTCGCCAATGTGGCGCCTCACTTCGGCGCGACCCATCTCTTCATCGATGGGTGCAGGCCTGGCGCCTACCCGTGCGTCTGGTGGAATGCGGGCCATCCGGACACCAAGGGAACGCTTCAAAACGTCCCCGTAACATGGTGGTGGGATGGGCACGGATGTGTTCCCGACGGGACTGCCGATACGAAGACACTGGATGAGATCTACGCCTACTGGGCTCAGCAGTGCAACACGGCGTTCCCCGCCTGCGAGAACCGATGCGGTCTTTGGGTTTGATGGATCGATGCGCGGGGAGGTGATCTGGATCCGTCACCGTGTCTCTTGTAGCGGTTCGCACCAACGTAGACCAGCGCATCGATCCCGTCACGGGCCGACCCACCCGTCTACGCGCCCGAAGGAAAGGTGCGCTTACCATCGACGTCCCCTACACGCCATCGTAGGGGACGGCAACCAGTTCGCAATCCACGTATACCTACGAGGTAACACATGCAGCATGTGAGTCCGACGAACAGTTCGCTTGCGGCGGCGCCAGGCCGCCTCCACATCTGGTTCGGCGGGCTGGCGCGTCGCCTGACTGGCGCCGCACCGACCACCGGAGAGCACCGGCCGAGCCTGGCGGGGACAAGTGCGCCACTCTTCGCCGTGACCGACCTCAACGGGACGCGGGGGACGCTGACGTCCCTACTCGACCCGGTGAAGCCCCTGCTGCTGGTGTTCATCAACCCCACCTGCGCCGGCTGCCACGAAGCGCTCGGGGATATCGGCGGTTGGCAGCATATCTACGGCGACCGGCTCGAGATTGCGGTGATCAGTACCGGTGAAGCCGACACGAACCGGCCATTGGCCATCGAACACGGTCTCCAGCGCTTGTTCCGGCAGCGCGATCGGGAGCTGATCACACGCTACGGCCTGGCCATGGCGCCGGCTGCCGTGGTGGTGCAGCCCAATGGCCGGATCTCCGCCGA
>JBGTNF010000452.1:0-2429 GCA_041743205.1 Thermomicrobiales bacterium
CAGCTCCTCGGCCGATTTGTTTCGAAGATTCCATCGCTTCGCTGCCTTCGTCGGAATGACAATATCGGGACGTTCGACATGAAGGGAACCCGCGCCCGAGAGGAATCGGGCGCCACCGACTCAATCGATCCGCTTTTCCTGCTCGGCGGAGAGGGTTTGGGTGCGCTGGTAGGCGGCGAAGGCAGCTTTGGAGAGGACGGTGCGCAGGCCACCCTTCTCCATCTGGTAGATCGCTTCCGCCGAGGTGCCGCCCGGCGAGGTGACCATGTTTCGCAGCTCGGCCATGTGCTTGCCGGAATGCCGCGCGAACTCGACCGAGCCCGACACGGTCTGGAGCACGATTTCCTCGGCCAGGCGACGCGGGAACCCCATGTGCACACCGGCGTCGATCAGCGCCTCCATCATCATGAAGACGTAGGTGGGGCCAGTACCCGAGAGCGCAGTCGCCATGTCCACGTACTTCTCGGTGTCGACCTCGATCTCCTCGCCGAGCGCGGCGAGCACGGCGCGGACCTGATGCCGCCGCTCGTCGGACACGTGGTGTGTGCCGCACCAGACCGACATACCCTGCCCGATCTGGGCCGGGGTGTTGGGCATCACCCGGATCACGGCGTCGTGGCCCAGCCCTCGTTGCAACGAGCTCAGGCTGGCTCCGGCAAGGATCGACACCACCACCTGATCCCCGGTCAGTCGGCCCTTGAGTTCGCCCATGACCGTCGCCAACACCTGTGGCTTGACGGTCAGGAAGACGAGATCGAATCCCTCGGCGGCCTCCCGGTTATCGCCGACCACGCCGACGCCGAAACGATCGGCGAGGCGCGACTGGCGATCCGGCCGGGGATGGCTGGCGACGATCTGGGCGGGCTCGACGATGCCCCGGGCAAGGAGGCCGGCAATCATCGACTCGGCCATCACCCCCGCCCCAATGAAGCCAAGCCGCACGCCCTCATGGCTGGATTCCGGTTGGGTCGACATGGTGAATGGCCCCCTGCGTCGAAACTCGTATGGCACACTCGTCGTGTTGCCCGATTGCGGCGGCGACGGACCCCTGACACGAACGCTACCAGAAAGCCGGGACCCATGCCGAACCGACTTGCCAACGAAACCAGCCCCTACCTGCTCCAGCACAAGGACAACCCGGTCGACTGGCATCCCTGGGGACCTGAAGCATTGGAATTGGCGCGTCGTGAGGACAAGCCGATCCTGGTCAGCATCGGGTATTCCGCCTGCCACTGGTGCCACGTCATGGCCCACGAGTGCTTCGAGGATTCTGCCATCGCCGCGCTCATGAACACGAGGTTCGTCAACATCAAGGTCGACCGTGAGGAACGGCCAGACATCGACTCGATCTACATGACCGCGCTCCAGGCCATGTCGGGACAGGGCGGCTGGCCGCTCAACGTCTTCCTCACCCCGGAGGCCGTGCCATTCTTCGGCGGCACGTACTGGCCACCGACCGATCGCCAGGGTATGCCGGGGTTTCCGCGTGTTTTGGACGCGATCCACAAGACCTGGATCAACGACCGCGAGAAGCTTCAAGGCACGGCCAGCCAGGTGCTCGGGTACCTCGCCGCCTCCGCCAGCGGCGCCCCGGCCGGCGGCGCCCTGTCCGACGCGATCCCGGAAACGGCTGTCCAACGGCTGTCGGCACAGTTCGACTCCGAGTGGGGCGGCTTCGGCCAGGCGCCAAAATTTCCCCAGGCATCGGTGCTCAAATTCCTCCTCCGCCACTGCCGCCGAACCGGCGACGAACAGGCGCGAGAGATGTTGACCGTCACTCTCGATCGGATGGCCGACGGCGGCATCTACGATCACCTCGGCGGTGGGTTCGCCCGGTACTCGGTCGATCGCGAGTGGCTCACGCCCCACTTCGAGAAGATGCTTTACGACAACGCCCAGTTGATGAGCGTCTACCTCGATGCCTGGCGGCTGACCGGCAAGGCGTCGTACCGGCGGGTGGTTGAGGAAACCGCCGGCTGGCTGCTGCGCGAGATGCAGGCGCCGGACGGCGGATTCTACGCCGCGCTCGACGCCGACAGCGAAGGCGTCGAGGGGAAGTTCTACGTCTGGACGATCGAAGAGATCGATGCCCTGCTCGATCCGGACGAAGCCGACCTCGTCAAGCTGCACTACGACGTGACGGCGTCCGGGAATTTCGAGGGAACGAACATCTTGCACGTCGATCGTCCCCTCGTCGATCTGGCGGAATCGAGCGACGAATCCGTGGCGATGCTGGAAGGGCGCCGGGACAACGCCCGGCGCACATTGCTGGCCGCAAGAGCCGATCGAGTCCGGCCGGGGACCGACACCAAGGTGATCGTGAGCTGGAACGGGTTGGCGATCAAGGCGCTCGCCGCGGCCGGCGTCGCACTGGAACGCCCGGACCTGGTCGCGGCCGCCCGACGCGCCGCCACGCTCATCGTCGAGAC
>JBGTNF010000453.1:0-3704 GCA_041743205.1 Thermomicrobiales bacterium
CGCCCGTCGCGGCGAGGCCAGCTCGCCCACGAGCAGCTCCCGCTTGATCTCCAGCCCCACGACGAAGAAGAAGATGACCATCAGCCCGTCATTGATCCAGTGATGGAGGGATTTGCTCAGTCCAAACCCCTCGGCGCCGATGGTGACCCGCGTTTCCCACAAGTTACGGTAGGCATCGCCCCATGGCGAGTTTGCCCAGACGAGCGCGATCACCGCGGCGGCCAGCAGCAGGATGCCCGCGGCCGCGGCATAGTGGATGAACCCTTGGAACATGTAGGAAATGCGAGAAAGCGGTTGGAGCCGCCAGTGGGCGGTTTCACGGTCAAGACCCACGAGTTGATTCCTCCTTTATGCCTATGCCGGTGTGCAGGTTACCGTGCCGTCCGCGATACTCCCGCGCCGCTAGCACCAGGATCGTGATGACCGTCAGGGGCATCACGAATGCGAGCATCACGTTGCTGTAGGCGGGCAGGGCATCGTGATCTGTTGCGTTGAGGATGAGGTAGAGGGTGTAGGCGACGTAGTAAACCAGGAACACCCCACCTTCCCACCTGGCGATGAGGCGCCCCGTCAAGAAGAGGGGGAGGCAGGCGACGGCGACCACGATCGCGACGGGGATGTCGAAGGTGACCATCGATGAGGCGACGTTAAGGCCGTCCGGGCTGACCAGGCTCGACACACCGAGCACGGCCAGGATGTTGAAGATGCTGCTGCCAACGACATTACCGACCGCGATGTCCCGCTCGCCCCGGAGGCCAGCCAGGATCGAGGTCGCCACCTCCGGCAGCGAGGTGCCCGCGGCGACGATCGTAAGCCCGACGATGACGTCGCTCACGCCGAGCGTGCTCGCCAGCTGCACCGCGCCGTCGACCAGCCAGCGCGAACCGAGCACGAGCAGACCAAGGCCAGCGACGACGGAGCCGACCTGCAACGGCCAGGCCATGGCGGGCGGCGCCACGTCGTCATATTCGGCCAGCACGGCCGCGTTGGTTTCCTTCCGGCTTTGCCAGATGAGAAACGTCGTGTAGGCCACGATGCCGCCCGTGAGCAGGACCCCATCCAGGCGGCTGATGGCGCCATCCAGCGCCAGAAGGAGGAGGAGCACGGTGGCGCCAATCATCAGCGGCACGTCCAGCCGGATCAGCTGTTGGGCGACGATGAGCGGTGCGATCAGGGCCGCTAGTCCAAGGATGAACAGCACATTGAAGATGTTGCTGCCGACGACGTTCCCCAGCGCGATATCAGCATCACCGGACCAGGCTGAGCCGACGCTGACGGCGAGCTCAGGCGAACTGGTGCCGAACGCCACTACCGTCAGGCCAATCACCAGCGGGGAAATGCCCACGCGCGCGGCCAGCCCGGATGCCCCGCGAACCAGCAACTCGGCGCCGCCGATCAGCAGCACCAGGCCAACCATGAACAGGATCAGCGTCAGCAGGTCCATGGCTTGGCTTTCCTGTACTCCCTGGGCAAGAAACAGTGCATTGGTTCGCCTCTCGCCTGTCTAGCCGATGAGATCCGGCAATACGCCGCCGAGAATCAGAACGGCAACACAGATGACCAACAAAACAACAACGCCGGCGACGATGCCGATCATCGCGCAGCCGCCGAGGTCTTCGAAAAAGTCCATACGATCTCCGTTGTGTCTTGCTCGGCACAAGGCGCCCGTCGTTGGTGACGGCTGCCCTTGGACCGCTGCAATTAAAGTGGATGACGGAGGTGGCTGACAGTGGAGGCGGAACGTTCGGTGCTTCCACCCCGCAACCGGTTGGGCAGCCTCTCGGTACTCGACCGGGAAGCTGCCGGCTGTCTACGGCAAGGCGTTAGACAGGCGATGCCGGGCCAGACCTAATCGTCCCAGTCCAGCGACTCGTGGCGACGACGGCCGTGATTCCGCCGCCGATCGTCGTCGTCCCAGTCATCTTCGTGATCGCGCTGGTGGGGGTGGGAGGGGCGGTCGTCATCATGATCGCCAAGGCGCTGCAGCGGGCCCCGAACGCCATTGCCGGGACGCTTGCGGTTCCGGTCGCGCTTGAAGAGATCGAGGATATCGTCGAGCATGGCATGGTTCTCCTCGCGGCAAGGACGCAAAAAACCCCGGCCGCATCCTGATGGATGAGCCAGGGTCTGGCCTCGCGAGGATAATGCTCGCTTCCGGCGCCGGTGCGGACATCCGCACGTAATGACGACTACCGGCCAACCTCTCGATGAGAGGCTTGGGATACTCCCCCTGTTGGGTTCAATGGTACCCGGCCGAGAGCGTGTGTCAAGCGCCGGGTTTCCGTAAGGGTGCAGCAATCATCCCAGGCACGTGCGAGTAAGGGCAGCGAAGCCAGCCGTGCCGGCCACCGCGACCGCCCGGTTCCTACAACCCCCAGGTGAGCTCCAGCACGCGGAGCCAGTTGCCGTAGCCGATCTTGCGGAGGGCGTCGTCGTCGTAGCCGCGGGTCCGGAGCACCGCCACCAGGTTCGGGAGCTTGCAGCAATCGGAGAGGTCGTCCGGCATCTGGGCGCCGTCGAAGTCCGAGCCCAGCGCCACCCGCTCGATCCCCAGCTTGTCGACGAGGTAATCGAGGTGGTCGGCCAGCACCTCCAGCGGCGTGTTCGAATCGCGGGCGCCGTCCGGCCGCAGGAAGGCGCAGTTGAAGTTGAGGCCGACGATGCCGTCGGACTCCGCGATGGCGGCGAGCTGCTTGTCGGTCAGGTTGCGGGTCGAGGGGCAAAGCGCGTGGGCGTTGGAGTGGGTGGCCACCAGCGGCGCGGTCGAGCGCTCGGCCACGTCCCAGAACCCCTTCTCGTTGAGGTGGGAGAGATCGAGCATGATCCCCAGGTCGTTGCAGCCGTCGACCAGTTCCTTGCCCACGTCGGTCAGGCCCGGCCCGGTGTTCGGGCTGTGCGGGTACTGGAACGGAACGCCGTGCCCGAAGCTGTTGGAGCGCGACCAGACGATGCCGAGCGACCGCATTCCCGCGGCGTGGAAGGTTTCCAGCGCGTTCAGGTTGTCGTCGATCATTTCGGCACCCTCGAAATGGAGGATCGCCGAGAACTCGCCGTTGTCGATGTTCTCTTCGAGCTCGGCGGCCGACTGCACGAAGCTGAGCGGGTTCTGGGGCATGTCGAACCCGAGGTCGGGATCGAGCGCGACCGGGGCGCCTTCGCCGGCCTCAATCCGGAGCAGCTTGGCGACCGCCGCCATCGTGAACTGCTGGGCGTAGGCGAGCGTCGGGCCCTGATCGGTCATCAGCGGCACGCCGTCCAGGCCGCGGCCGATTTGCTCGACCACGCGGCGGCTGGGTTCGCGATCCAGGTCGAGGTTGGGCACGAAGACGGCGAAGAAGCCGCCGGCCAGCCCGCCCTCGGCGGCGCGGACGCGATCGATGTGCCCGGTGTCGGACCGGTCGTAGAAGGAGCGCCCGGTTGCCGCGAGATCGAGGATGGTGTCGTTGTGGCCATCGAAGATGGGAATCAACGGCGCGGTACCGGTCACTGTCATGCTTTGTGCCCCCCGAACGCGCCCGAAGGCGCCAGGCTTCCATAAATATCGTACCCTTGCGCCAGCGCTGAGCCGATCCGAACGGGCAGGCGTCATCCGCGACGGATGGCGTGGGCCGCTCACGGATCGGGGAGCAATGGCCAACCCCGGTATCATGCCCCAAATCAACGATCCGCGCATGATGCCCCGGGCGGGTAACGAAACGAACACA
>JBGTNF010000454.1:0-4827 GCA_041743205.1 Thermomicrobiales bacterium
GCGGTCCACCCGGAGAATGGTGAACTCGTTCCAGTGGGTCGGCAGGTAACGCTCGTAGTTGCGGGCTTCCTGGCTGTAGGCGGTGCGGCGGACCGCTTCGGCGTCGATCGAGATCGGGTAGTGCCGGACCTTGATCGTGCGGCCGCGCCACTGCACGCTCTTGTTGGCGTAGTCGATCGAACAATCCGGCACATAGGCTTCGCAGGTGTACATAAAGCTTCGGGCATGGTCAGGGATCTGGAATCCGACGATGTCGCAGCCGAGCAGGCCCTCGCAGATCGACTGGCGCATCTCCTTGGGCAGTAGCCGCCAGTAATCGGGATCGGGCCACGGGATGTGAATGAAGTGCTGGATGATCGCGTTCGGGCGCTTCTCCCGGATCATGCCGCCGGCCAGGTAGAGCTGGTAATCCTGGAGCATAATCACCGGTTCGCGGTCGAACTGCTCGCAGGCGACGATGATTTCGTCGGCGAACATCTGGTTGACGCACACGTAGCCCTCGCGCCAGGCAGTCCAGGTTTCGTGCGTGATGTCGGGCGAGCGCGGGGTGTCCCAGAGGTAATGCTGGAGAAACCAGAGGAGGGGATTGCTGATCACATTGTAGTAATCGTGATACGCCTTCTCGGTCGGCACAACGAACCGCAGTTTGAACTGCGAATCGGTTTCGTCGGGCGTGATCAACGTCTCGCCAGCTTCGGCGGCGGTCCGGGCGCGCTCCCGGTCCCCCTCGGTCATCGCCGCCGCGATCCAGGTGGCCTGGTGCCCCTGCAACACGGCGCTGACGGCGGTGACGAGACCGCCGCTGCCCTGGCGCGCGGAGAACCCCCCGCCCGCCTGCTGGGTGAAGGAAACCGGCCCACGATTGGAGGCGACGATGAGTTGGCGGTCTTTCAGGATCGAGTCGACCAGAGCCTGCTTGGCTTCCGCCTCCTGATGGTCGATGGCGATGGCGGTCGGCGCTTGTTC
Organism: Thermomicrobiales bacterium; assembly: GCA_041743205.1. GTDB lineage: Bacteria > Chloroflexota > Chloroflexia > Thermomicrobiales > UBA6265 > JACCYX01. Next base: position 967 of record JBGTNF010000454.1, read on the forward strand.
AACAGCTTTGGGCACGACTGGAGCCTCCTGACAGGATCGTTGGTCTGCCCCCTATCATACGCCGCCCAGGCCCGGTGCGGCGCACGTCATGTCGAGGGAAGCCTTCGCGCAACGTCGGAGGGGCGGCCCAGCGGGCATCTGGCGTTTGCCTGTACACACGATCCTTGCCCGCAAACGCAACGCGTTGCCTGTCCAGAGCGCAGCGTAGGAGCTGCCCGCTCCCAACTCCCGCGTCCCGAAGGCGTGTGCCGGATACCTGCACGCCGGGTAATTGGTGGGCGGGAAGGCCCGCTCTATGCTGAACAACCGATGGTCATCGACCGTTCGCATGGTTCGAGGTAGTTCCGGCACACGGGATGACACCCAGTGCAGCCTCAAGCGGGAGGGCATACACGAGCACAGACTATGCGGGTAGCCTGCGCCTGATGCTCGTTGGCCCTCCCCTACGAAGCGGGCGACACCTGTTGATCCGAGGTTGTGCCTTTACGACGAGGAAGCCTCTCGACTCCGCTCGGAATGATGTGTCTGGCAAGTTGCCCGCGACGGGATCACAGAAACGCCGACTCCCCGCGGGGAGCCGGCGTTTCTCGAATTGCGATTCCGCGACGATCAGGCCTTGACCGGGTAACCCGCCTCGGCCAGGGTCGTGGAAATCTTCTCGACGGTCACCACGGTCGGGTCGAAATCGACATCCACGAACTTGGTCTCGGCGTTGGCCATCGACAGCTTGACGCCATCGAGCCGGCCAAGCGCCTGCTGGACCGTGCTGACGCAGTGGCCACAGCTGATGTCGGGGGCGATCAAGGTCACGTGCTGGCTGGTTGCGGTGCTCATCTGATGATTCCTTTCCGACAGGCCATTCGCGGAACGCCTCCGTTGGCGTTCCCAAGCGCTGTCATGATGTAACGTCGTTCCATTTTACCCGGGATGCGGCGATCGGGACACTCCCACACTGGGCGGGTGGACTAATCGTCCATCGACATGGGCGCGTCCTCCCCCATCTCCTGAACGATTTCGAGCGCGTGCCCATCGGAGCCCTGGACGCCCATCCCGGCCTGATCGCCGAGCCAGAGGGCGCCCGCCCCGATCGCGATCGCGACTGCCGCGATTCCCACCAGATAGCCCCACTCGCGCACTCGTTCCGACACCGGCGGGTTCAGGATCGCGGCGACTGACGCCGGCCGCTTGAAGTTCCGCAACCGCAAGGCGTTGGAAACGACGCTGACGCTGCTCATCGCCATCGCCGCCGCCGCCAGCACCGGCGTCAGCAGGATGCCGAAAGCCGGGTAGAGGATGCCCATCGCGACCGGGATCAGCGCAATGTTATAGGCGAAGGCCCAGAACAACCCCTGCTTGATGGTGTTGACCGTCCGCCGCGAGAGCTCGATCGCGGTCACGATCGCGCGCAGGTCCTGCCCGATCAGGGTGATGTCGGAGGCCGCCATCGCCACGTCGGCGCCGGCTCCCATCGCCATCCCGAGGTCGGCCTGGGCGAGGGCCGGGGCGTCGTTGACGCCGTCGCCGACCATCGCCACGATCTTGCCGCTCGCCTGCAATTCCCGCACCTTGTCGGCCTTCTGGCCCGGCAGCACATCGGCCAGCACCCGGTCGATGCCGACCGTCTTCGCGATGGCCCGGGCGGTCGCGTCGTTGTCGCCGGTCAGCATCCAGACGTCGAGCCCGAGCGCCCGCAATTGCCCGACCGCCTCGGCCGATTCCGGCTTGATCGTGTCGGCGATGGCGAGCAGACCCGCCGGCTTGCCGTCGATCGCGACCAGCACCGGCGTGGCGCCGTTGGCGGCGTGCTCGTCGATGTCGGCCTGGAGGCGATCGAGGCCGATACCGAGATCGGCCATGAACGCCCGGTTGCCGATCGCTACGCGGGCGCCGTCGATGAAGGCGGCGATGCCCTTGCCGGTAATCGAATTGAAGGCCTGGGCGTCGGTCAGCGGTAGCGACCGGGCCTCGGCGGCCCGGACGATCGCCTGGCCCAGCGGGTGCTCGGAACCACGTTCGGCCGACGCGGCAAGCGTCAACACCCGGTCGGTGTCGAACCCGTCGGCCGGCACGATGGCCACCACCGACGGCTTGCCGCGAGTGATCGTCCCGGTCTTGTCGAGCACCACTGTGTCGATCTTGCGCGCCACTTCGAGCGCCTCGCCGTTGCCGATCAGGATGCCGAGTTCGGCCGCCTTGCCGGTGCCGACCATGATTGCGGTCGGCGCCGCCAGACCGAGGGCGCAAGGGCAGGCGATGATCAATACGGATACGATCGCCGTGATTGCGTACGAGAGGACCGGGTCCGGCCCGACCGCAATCCAGATGAAGAAAGTGGCGACCGCGATGACGAGGATCGCCGGCACGAAGACGGATGCGATCCGGTCGGCCAGGCGCTGGATCGGCGCCTTGGACCCCTGCGCCTGCTCGACGAGGCGGACGATCTGGGCCAGCGCCGTGTCCTTGCCGACCTTCGTCGCCCGGAACACGAACGACCCGGTGGTGTTCAACGTGGCGCCGATCACGGTGTCGCCGACGCCCTTGTCGACCGGCAGGCTCTCGCCGGTCAGCATGCTCTCATCGAGCGACGAGGAGCCCTGGGTGATCACGCCATCGACCGGTGTCTTCTCCCCGGGCCGGACCCGGACCAAATCGCCGACCACGACCGCGTCAACGGGAATGTCGAGGTCAACGCCGTTGCGGATGACCCGGGCGGTTGTCGACTGCAGACCCATCAGGGCGCGAATGGCATCGCCCGTGTGCTTCTTGGCGCGAGCTTCCAGCCAGCGGCCCATCAGGATCAGGGCGATGATGACCACCGCCGATTCGTAATAGAGGTTGTAGGGCAGTTCCCACCGAACCGATAGCTGCGGCCAGAGCGTGACGAACGCGCTGTAGCCGTAAGCGACGCTGGTGCCGACGGCGACGAGCGTGTTCATGTTGGTCGAGGCGTGCTTCGCGGCATTCCAGGCCTGGACGTAGAAGACCCGACCGGCCCAGAACTGGACGAGGGTGGCGGCAATCAACAGCACCGGCGCGAGCGCCTGCTCACTGATCGGCATCGGCACGTACATGACCGCCATCATGACCAGGCCAATCGCCAGGCTGACCAGCGATTTGCGCTTGAGGTCGGCGATTTCGGCGTCCCGGCGGACCCGCCGGGCGTCATCTTCCCGTTCGGCGGCGGACGGGCCGTCGGTCACGGTGGCAACCGACGGCGCCGGCTCTTGCTCCAGGGTCCGGGCCCCGTAACCGGCGGCTTCGACCGCGTTCGCCAGGGTAACGATCTGCACCTGGTCCGGATCGAACGACACGGTCGCCCGCTCGGTCGCGAGGTTCACGCTGGCGTTGCGGACCCCATCGATCTTGTCGAGGGCGACCTCGACCCGCCGCACGCACGAGGCGCAGGTCATGCCCTCGATGTCGAAGGTGACCTCGCCGCTCGAAGGAGCAGGCGCCGCTGGCAACGCAGCAACCGCTTCCGGCATTGAAATCGCGCCCGCCGTGTAGCCGGCGTTCGCCACGGTCGTCGCCAGTCGCCCAGCATCCACCAGGTTGGGATCGATCGCGACGTGCGCCCGTTCGGTGGCGAGGTTGACGCTCACCTCGTGGACGCCATCGACCTTGGCGAGCGCCTGCTCGACGCGACGGACACAGGACGCGCAGGTCATGCCGTCGACGGCGAAGTCCAGATCGATGGTTCGGGGTTTGGTGGCGCTCATGAAGCGATGACCTCCGCGATAAGACGATGACGGCGCAGGACCGTCCCTTATGGTTCCACTATACCCCCCTAGGGTATTTTCAGCAAGGTATCCGGCCGGCCATCCCCCAATCGTCCCGTGGCGGGCCGACGCTGCTGATGTA
>JBGTNF010000455.1:0-6211 GCA_041743205.1 Thermomicrobiales bacterium
AGCCAGGCGCCGAGCACGACCACGAGCGCGGAGATGACGAAGACGAGGCGCTGGATCCGGCTGTCGATGCCGTCTACTACGCTATCGGCCACCGTGACACCGTCGGCATTGCCAAGCGCGGCGTAAGCGTTCCCCGCGGCCAGCGCATTGTTCCGGGCCGAGGTCATCGAGAGCCAGCCCTGGGCGTCGTTCCGGGCGGCTTCGAGCCTGGTCCCGGCGTCGACGCCCTCCAGGGCGCGAGTGGCATAGCGCTCCATGATCGTGGTGGGGCGGTGTTCCTCGGGCAGCACCGCGTAGAGGGCGTCCGCCTGTCCGATCAGGTCCAGCGCGTCGGCGTAGCCGTGCCCTTCTAGCGCCGTTTGCGCGTTCTCCATCAATTGGTCGGCCTGCAGGCCGACCGCGCACTGCGCGAGCAGGGCCTCGACCTGGCTCAGCCCGATCTGGTCGTCGAGATCAACGAAGAGCCGTTGGGATCGCTCCGCTTCGGCGGCGGCGGCTTCGTAGGCTCCGCGTGAGAAAAGGATTTCGGCACGGCTGAGGTCGAAGGCCGAGACGGCGTTCTCGCGCCAGCCGGACGCGAACCAACGGGGCAGGAACTGCTCCCAGGCGGCGGCGAGGTCGGTTTCCGCCTGGCCGAACGCAGTCGAGAGGTTGGTTCGCCAATCCGGCGTGGCGGCGAAACCGCTGGTGAAGTCGCCCAGACCGGCCACGCCGTAGCGGTCGGTCAGGAAGGCGACGAGCGCGTAGGCGTTGGCCGTTTGCACTTCGGGCGAAAGGTCCGGCCCTGTCCCGGTCACGATCTGGTCCCAGGCCGGGAGCGTGCCCGCCTGGTCCAGCCCCTGTACCAGCGACCCGAGTCGGGCCTGGCGAGCGACGACCGGCGTTTCGATGTACCGGGCGATGCCGTCGAGCAGGCCCGGCGGCATCGCGCCGCCGGCAGCGGCCTGGACGAAACCCCGGCTGACGGCGTTGCGCAGGACGTTGCCCGCCTCGATCGGGGTCAGTTCGAGGAAGGGGGCGATCTCGATTACCGTCTCCGAGCCATCCGCCGAAGCCCAGGCGAAATCTGCGATCCAGCGCGTTCCGGTCACGGCGGCGGGATCGACGGCGGTGACGAACGCGATCGTTTGGGGCGCCGCCGGCTCGGTTCCGAAGAGGGCGGCGAACTGCGGCCACGCCTCGGTGATCGCGCCGCCGTAGGTTTCCGCCAGCGTCGCGGCATCGATTGGCGCCCCGGCGTCGACGGTGATCGTGACCCGGCCGGCCTCGGCGGTAGTCGCTTCGCCGCCCACCTGGGCGCTGGCCCCTGACCAGCCGCAGGCCAGAACGGTCGCGACGAGGAGCGCCAGGAAATGGGTGCGATGTCGGCGGGAAGGGAGTGTGGTCGCGCGCATGAACCCTCCGACGGAGGGGCGGTCATCCCGGAAACGAGCGTGCTCGCTTCATCATTCACGGTCAGCGGGATCGCCCATCGAGATGCCTCAGTATACTCCAACGATCTTGTGTCTCCGACTCTGGCGAAAGCTCGCGCAACTGCGGTATGGTCACATCGGTTCGGGCGTTCGACGCCTGGGTGAACGCGCCCGCATAGCCTGTTCACGCTCCCGTCACTCGATAGTTCGGGGGTCAACCCCGCGAGGGCCGCCACGTTGATCGAGCAGCGTTCCAGCATCACGGCGCCGGTTGACGGCATGGAAGAGCGGTCCGGCCCTGTCGCTCCCACGATGCACGCCTCCCGGAGCGGGCTCACCCGGGTCCTGACCGCCGCGCGGTCGGCGACCGTCGAGCACAAGGTGGTCGCCCTGCTCCTGCTGCTCTTCCTGGCCAAGGGCGTGATCATCACCTTCGTGCACGCGCCCTTCTCGGGCCACGACGAAGTGATGCATTACGCCTACCTGCACAACGTCGCCGACGAGCACCGCGTGCCCACCATTCCGGATCTGACGGCCTGGCAGGCTGATGAAGCGCGCGGCAACGAAGAGAATTACGACCGGGCCCCCGCCGAGCTCTGGCCCTATTGCCGGTTCGTCACCCAGGACTGGAACATCCGCTGCGGGATTTACGAGAATCCTACCTACAAGGCAACGTTGGGTCCGGATTTCGTGCCGATGGGCTGGGTCTACACGGCCAACCATCCTCCTCTCTATTTCGTCGTGATGACGCCGATCTACTGGCTGACTGACGGCCTGTCGATCGAAGGGCAGCTCTACGCCCTGCGCCTGGCGGCGATCCCGTTCGGGCTGCTGACTGTGCTCTTCGCCTACCTCACGGTGCGCACGCTCTTCCCGCGGGACCGGTTCCTGGCGGTGACCGTGCCCGCGTTCGTCGCCTTCCAGCCCCAGATCGCCTACGAAGCGGCGATGCTCAACAACGACATCCTGGCGATCGCCTTCACCAGCGCGGTCGTGTACGGGCTGGCGAAGGGCCTCAAGACCGGGTTCCCGATCCGCACAGTGATCCTGATCGGGTTCTGCTACGGGCTCGCGGTGCTCTCCAAGAACACGTCGCTGACCACCGGCGGCATCGTCGCCTTCGCGATGATCTTCGGGGTGGGCCTGCGCAACTGGCGGCAATGGCTGGGCAAGGGGGCTTTGGCGGCCGGCGTGACCGCGCTGCTGATCTGGCCCTGGTACCTGTTCATGTACAGGACGTATGGCGATTTCACCGGTCTGGACCGGATTCGGGAGCTCCAGTACTGGAACTACGGCTCGGGCCAGTTGCCGACGATCTGGAGCCAGCTGACGGACCGAGCGTTCTTCTGGATGCGGTGGCGCGAGACCTGGGGCGAGTTCGGCTGGCGGCGGATCCCCCTCGGCCAGATCGGCGACTGGCCGCTATTGAGGACGCTGCTCTGGATCACGATGATCGCGATGGTCGGCATCGTGGTCTGGGCGATCCGCTTCTACCTCGTCGACCGCTCGATCCGCCGCGCCGCCGATGACGCCGAAGCCCGCTCGATGGCCCGGCGCGCGGAGTCGATCTTCGTGCTCGAACGCTGGCAGGTGGTCGGCGTGCTGACGATGGGCATGACTTGTATCCTTGCCTACGCCGCGATCCTGCAGTTCGGCACCACGTTTTCGCTGACCCAGGCGCGATACTACTTCCCGGCGATCGTGCCCGCCGCGATCCTGGCGATGCTGGGGTTGCGGTCACTGATCCCGCGCCGCTGGCTGGGCTACGGGCAGGCGGCCGTGTTCGGGTCGCTCGTCGCCCTGACCGTCATCGTCTACATGGGGTACGTCATACCGTACTGGTCCTCGGCCGACATGGTCTACCGGGACATCGATCCGTTCTTCCGTTAGGGGCTTCCTTGACCAGTTCCACCTCGTCGTCCGGCTGGCTGCGCCGGATCGTTCACGCCTCGGTCGAGCACAAGTTCATCGCCGTGCTGCTGCTTCTTTTCCTGGCCAAGGGCGTAATCGTCACCTACGCCCACGCGCCGTTCTCGGGTCATGACGAGGTGATGCACTACGCCTACCTCGAATACGTGGCGAAGGACCACCGGTTGCCGGTGATCCCGGTCATCGCCGAGTGGCAGGCGGCGCAACAGGGTGACGAGGACTACACCTACGACATGGCGCCGGACAAGCTTTGGGCCTATTGCCGGTACACCACTCAGGACTGGAACGTTGGGTGCGATGGGCGCGAGAACCCCACGCGCAACGTCTACTGGCCGCCGGAAGGAGCCAATTACCTCTCCGGCTGGGTGTACACCGCCAATCACCCGCCCCTGTACTACCTTTACCTGACGCCGTTCTACTGGCTGACGGATGACCTGTCGATAGAGTCCCAGCTCTACGTCTTCCGCCTGGCCACCCTGCCGTTCGGCCTGCTGACCGTGCTCTTCGCCTTCCTGACGATCCGTACGCTTTTCCCGCGCGACCGGTTCCTGGCGATGACCGTGCCCGCCTTCGTCGCCTTCCAGCCCCAAATCTCGTACGAAGCCTCGATGCTCAACAATGACGCGGCGGCGATCATGTTCACCAGCGCCACGATCTGGTTGCTGGTGCGGGGACTGAAGCGGGGCTTCCCGCTCGGCAACGTGGCGCTGACCGGGTTCTGCTTCGGCCTGGCCGCACTCTCCAAGAACACGGCCCTGACCGTCGGCCTGACGATCGCCGTGGCAATGATCCTGGGGCTGGGCGTCCGCAACTGGCGGGCCTGGTTGCCGCGCGGCGCGATCGCCGGCGGCGTCGCCGGGCTGATGGTCGCGCCGTGGTTCCTCTACATGTACCGGAGATACGGGGATTTCACCGCCCTCGGCCGGGTCAGCGCCCTGCAGTTTTGGAACTATTCCGACGGCCTCTCGCCCTCGATCTGGAGCCAGTTGACGGACCGGGCGTTCTTCTGGTTGCGATGGCGCGAAACATGGGGCGAATTCGGCTGGCGGTTCATCCCCTTGGGCCGGCAGGGCCGCTTCCAGGGGGATTTGGCCGATTCCGGCGAGTGGCCGCTGCTGAGGCTGGTGATGTGGCTGACGATGCTGGGTGCGGTCGGCGTCGCGGTGTGGTCGATCCGGCTCTACCTCGCCAGCCGCCGCGCTGGCCGGGAACCGGAAGTGCCGGCGACGACTGAATCGGTCTTCGCGCTGGAGCGCTGGCAGGTGGTGGGCGTGCTGACGATGGGCGTGACCTGCCTCACCGGCTACCTGGCCGTGCTCCAGTTCGGCGTCTCATTCTCGTTGACCCAGGCTCGCTACTACTTCACGGCGATCGTGCCGGCGGCGATCCTGCTCATGCTCGGGTACCGGGCGCTGCTGCCGCGCCGATGGCTGCCTTACGGGCGTCTTGCGATCGTCATTGCGCTGGTTGCGCTCAACGTGCTGATCTATACGGCCTACGTGATGCCGTTCTGGGGATCGGCGTTCAAGGATTTCCGCGACATCGACTCGTTCTACCGGTGACGCGGCAGGCCGGCTCACGGGCCAGTCGTTAATCTCATTGGCCGAGTATCCGTAGGGGAGGATCTTGTGTCCTCCCGCCGCTAGCGGGTCGCGAAACCACGGGAGGACACAAGGTCCTCCCCTACGAATGCATGGGCTCTATCCAAACCGCGGCCCATTGCGCTACTATGGTGTACGTACACTGTGGGCGGGCGAAGTTTGGCCCGCCGGACCCGATCTCACGCCGACCGTCGCGCGGCGTTCTCGAATGGATAGGCGCCCATGTTGACCATCGCCCGTTCGCCCCAGGCCGAAGACGACCCCATGATCGAACGCACCTCCGTTCCCGAACTCGACGCCGTCCTCGGTCACCCGTTCAAGGTGCTCGACGACGGCTTCGTCCGCGTGGTCGATTACATGGGCTCCGACTCGTCGATCGTGCAGGCGGCGCGTGTTTCGTATGGAGCCGGCACCAAGCGTGTCCGCGAGGACCGCGCCTTGATCCGGTACCTCCTGCGTCACGCCCACACCACCCCGTTCGAGATGTGCGACGTCAAACTCCACGTTCGCGTGCCGATGGACATCTGGCGGCAGTGGATCCGCCACCGCACGGCCAGCGTCAACGAGTACTCCACCCGCTACTCGGTCGCCATCGACAGCGCCCAGCGCACCTCCGCCGACGAGTGGCGGATGCAATCCACCGGCAACCGGCAGGGCAGCGACGGCCTGCTCGACGGCGAGCTGGGGCAGATGCTGACCAGCCAGGAAGCCGAGCTCCACCGGCTCAGCCGCGAGGTCTACGAGCACCGGCTGGAGATGGGAGTCGCCCGGGAGCAGGCCCGCAAGGACCTCCCTCTTTCCACCTACACCGAGGCGTACTGGAAGACGAACCTCCACAACCTGCTGCACTTTCTGGCGCTCCGCATTGACGATCACGCCCAGTACGAAATCCGGGAGTACGCGCGCACGATCGGCGAGGAGATCGTCGCCAAGTGGTGCCCGGTGGCTTGGGAGGCGTTCGTCGATTACCGTCTGAACACCGTGGAGTTTGGCGAGGCGGAACTGGCGATCATGGAGGCGCTGATCAGGGGCGATTCCGAAGTGGCGTTGGCCGCGGCCCGCGCCTCCGGCTTGCTTACGATTTCGAAGGACGGGTCGCAACGCGTCGGCCGGGAAGCGAAGGAGCTGGAGCCGAAGCTCAGCCGCCTCGGCCTTCCGATCCCGTGGTGACGATTCCGGATGACAACGTCATGTTGTAGGGCTGCGTATCCAGCGGGGCCACCTTGTGTCCGCCCTTGGGGCCTGATGTGGCGTAGGACGGGCGGACAC
>JBGTNF010000456.1:0-10057 GCA_041743205.1 Thermomicrobiales bacterium
ATGCAACCGGCTGAGCGTAGCACAGGCGGTTGCCCGGTCGAGCAGTGTCGTACGGATGGGGCTGCGCCACAGGTCTTGCTCCCTCGCGCAATAGGAGGCCTTCTGTACGGTTGCGGAGCTTGTCTCCGCCCGTGCTCGGTCGTCATCCGAATCGCCCGGCACGTCAGGCGATCTGCCCTGCCCACAACGGGCGGAGACTAACTCCGCAACCGTACGGGAATCGACGGCAGAACTCGTCAATTGCTGGAGCGTTATTTCACGCCCTGTAGGGCTCAGCCAAGCTCGAACGAGGTGACGCCGAACACCTTGGAGATATCGATCGGCGGGGCCTCGCCCTTGTACATCCGGGCCGTCTCGAAGCAGGGCGTCAAGCCTCGCGATTCGACGAGGCGCATCGCCTCCACGTTCGGCTCCGGCACGTCGAGGAAAACCGGCCCCTCCACCGTCGCGCGCAGTCCATCGAGCAATTGGGCCGCGATCCACGCGTCGTCGGCCATCAGCGGACCGATCTTGAATCCCACAGCGCAGGGTCGGAGCAACCCCCAGCCGGCGAGCTGGCCGTCGCGCACGATGCCCAGCCGACGGGCACCGGGTTGGGCGATCCAGGCGCGCAGGAAGTCGTGCCGCTCGGCTTCGAACACGTCTGCGTCGTATGTCGCGATCGCCGCGAATGGAACTGTGTCGAGATCGACGAGTTCGGGCGGCATCTCGCCTCCGCCGACCATCTGGTAGCGGGTGTTGCGCCAGGCGAGCCGGAACCCGGACCGGGCGTAGTTGGCCTGTAGGGCGGGAACGCCATCGAGCCCGATCACGCGATCGCCGGCCTGCTCGATCGCCGCCTGCCAGACCCGGTACCCGAAGCCCCGCCCGCGCACATCCGGGCGGCAAATGTAGAGGCCGAGAAAGGCGAACGACGCGCCGTAACGGACGATGCTGATCACGGCGGCGGGCTCGTCATCGTGCAGCGAGGCGAGGAACCCACCGGAATCGGCGGCGTGGAAACACTGGGCGTCGTGGTGACCGGGGTTCCAGCCTTCCTGGCGAGCCCAGTCGACGGCGAGGTGGACTTCCGACGCATCGAGATGGCGAACGGCGATGGTGGCGTTCATGCGGACGCCTCCTCAGCATTTCCCAAACGGTCAAGGGCGACCATACGCGTGCGTCGCCTGCCACTATCCTACAGGTTGCGGATGACGGTCGACCGGAACGCGATCCAGATCGCGCAAGCCAGGGCGATCGACGCGCTCAGGCCGACCGCGAACTGGGTGTTGACGAGGTTGGCGATCACGCCCACCGGCAGCGCGGCTACCGGCAACAGGCCGAACCCTAGCGAGTAGGCGCCCAGCACCCGGCCCCGGATATCGTCCGAAATCCGCATCTGCACCAGCGCCATGTTGGTGCTGAGCATCACCGCCGCCAGCAACCCCTCGATGAACAGCAACGCAAAGGTGATCACCACGTTGGTGGAAACGGCGATCCCGATTACGGACACCGCGATCACGATCAGCAGGTACGGCTGCAACCGCGCCGTACCCTGCCGCATCGAGCGCTGGGCCACGAAGAGCGCGCCGACCACTGACCCAACGCCGGAGACCGCCATCAGGTAGCCGAGCCCGCTGGCCCCGATATCGAGGATATCGCGGGCGAAGATATTGAGGAACTGGACGAAGGGCAGGATCAGGATCGGCGTGATGAAGCCGAGCGCGAAGAGCGACCGCAGGTCCTCGCGGTTCCAGACGATCGAAAACCCGCTCTTAACCCTGGCGATGCCTTTGGGGCCGGTGTTTGCGGTTGGCCGCTCCGGCAGGCGAATCAGCGTCGCCATGATGAAGGCGGTGCTGACCATGAACGCCTGGATCAGGAACGAGCCGCCGGTTGATACGAACCCGATAACCGTCCCCGCGATCGTCGGCCCGACCACCCGGGAGAGGCTTTGGACGGCGCTCATCAGGCCGACCGCGTTGGAGATCTCGCTGCGGTCGACGAGGCTCGGGGCGATCGCCTGCTGGGTTGGGAAGAGAATGGCCGACATCGACCCGGTGAGGAAGGCCCCGATCGGCAGGTGCCACGGCTGGACGTAACCGGTCAGCACGTCGATCGCGAGCGCCAGCGCGATCAACGCCGACACGCCCTGGGCCACCCGCAGCATCAGCCGGCGGTCGAGCTGGTCGATGAAGCTGCCGGCGGGCACGGCGACCAGGATGAACGCCAGCCCAGCCGAGAAGGCGACGATGCCGACGAAGAGCGGCGAATCGGTGAGTTCCAGCGCGATCCAGCCCATCGCCACCTGCTGCATGAACTGGGCCGTGCCCACGAACAGGGTCGAGAGCAGGAGGAGCCGGAAATCCCGGTACTTCTTCAGGGCGTTGAAGGCGCCGCCTTTGGCCGGAGAGGCGGTTGTCGTGGGAGGGGAATCAACCCGTTCCGTAGGTTCCAGGAGTTTCGCCATGACGGAGAGGGCACGCTTCCTGGTCGATGGAAATGTGGCCGGACGACACAACCGGGCGCGACTCGCGTCACGCCCGGTTCGGTGCATCGAATATCTCGGCCATTCCCGGCGACGGTGAGATCCGCAGTGATCGCTGGCCCCAACATCGCCGAAGTCGACCGGTTCGTCAAGGATTGAAGGTGTAGCCCAGATAGTCGTTGCCGGAACCGGTCGGCGGGAACTCGACGCCGGAGATCGCGACGTTGCCCGTGAACGGGATGGCCTGGCGGCTCCAGTTGCCTTCGTCCGCCGTTTCCCAAACGGTGATGTGGAGGTGGGCGCTGCTGCCACTCGCGGCTTCGCCAGCCGGCGCGATGGTGCCCATGTACTGGCCCTGGGTGATCGTTTCGCCCTCGCTGATGCTCGGATCGATCCGGGTGTGGAAGTAGGCGTAGGCCAGGCCGTCGCCCATGTAAATAGACATCCCGCCGGTGGCCTCGTCGATCCAGCGGACCGTGCCGTTGACGGCCGAGTAGACGGGTTGGCCGGCGGTCGAGCCGTCGGCGCGCTTCAGGTCGAGCGAGTAGTAATACTGCCAGGATCCGCTCTGGTTCTGGTGGCTGCTGCCGTTGTAGCCCTGCGAAACGACCCACTCATCGCCGGAAACCGGCCAGGTGATCAGCGAGCCAGACCCGACTGGCGCGGGGTCCGGTCCCGCGGAACCCTCGGGCCGCGTTTCGGCAAGGAACTCCGACGCAAGCCAGCCGCTGCCGATCGTGGTTCGCACTTCGGAGAAGCCATCCGCCGTCAGCCCGGTGAACTCGACTTCCGTGCTGGATGGGACCACCGTCACCACGGTCGACGCCTGATTCGATGCAGTTCGAAGGTTGACGTTGGCGGTCGTGAACCGCGCCACCGCTTCGAGCGCCGGTTCGGGTTCCGGCGCCGGTTCCTCCGTCACATCCGGTTGCGGGGTGGTTTCCGGCTCGGTTGGGATTGCGGGCGCCGCGTTGCCAAGGTACTCGGCGGACACCCAGCCATTGCCGAACGATGAGGTCACTTCGACGAAGCCGAAGGCTTCGTCGCCGGTGAGCTCCAGTTCCACGCCGGCGTCGAGCGAGGCGAGCGAGTCGAACTCGGTCCCCGCGCCTTCACGCAGATTGACGGAGTCGATCGTGTAGCGCATGCCGGATGTCTCCGCCGCCGGATCCGGCGCAGGAGCCGAGGCATCGGGAGTCACCGGCACGACTGGAGCAGCCTCGCCGATGTACTCGGCGGCGACCCAGCCCGGGCCGAACGAAGAATCGACCCGGGCGAAACCGAACTCCTGCCGGCCGGTCAGCTCCAGTGGGACGCCTGGTTCGAGGTACGTGATCGAGTCGAAGTCCGTGCCCGGACCGGAGCGCAGATGCACCGAGTCGATCGTAACGCGAGTCCCGGTCTCGCCCGATTCATCCGGAGACGATGCGGGCGTCTCGGAGTCCGACCCGACGTCCAGGTACTCGGCAAACACCCAGCCGTCACCGTCGCTGGCGGACACGGCGTTCCAGCCGTCGCGGACTTCGCCGGTCAGCGTCACCTGCTCGCCGGCCTCGAGGGGCCGCACGACAGCGTCGGCGGTGCTGGGGCCAGCGCGGAGGAAGACGGAGTCGTTGGTGACGGCGGTTCCCGACGTTACGCCGGCGCTTGCGTCGACGGATTCCTCGTCGGCCGGGAGTTCGACGGCCACGAGATACGCCGAATCCATGTACCCCGCCTGGCCGTCGATATCGACCTGGTACCAGATGCTGCCGTCATCGGCGGTGTACGGCCCATCGACGATGTCGACGCCGGTTCCCTCCGGAAAGCGGGTGATTTCGCCATCGTCGTAGCTCGGGCCGGACCGGAGGCGAACGTTGTCGCCATCGGCATTGGCGATGACGTTGCCATGCTCGTGACCGGCGTGGGCCGCGACGCTCGCCGGCGCCAAGGCGGCCGCGAGCAGCAAAACGACGAATACGAAGCCTGGCCGGCGTGCCGAACACACCCAGGCGCGAAGCGATTTCATGCCTTCCCCCCGCAAAACACGCCACATGGCAACCGCCTTCTGAAGAAGGTGGTTCCGAGGATCGATGCCTTGCCCGTCGTCATTGCCCCGAGCGCGTGCGCCACGAGTCGATCGATGCCCGGCGCTCCCGGCCGCGCGGGTCCAGCCCATGTCCCACCTCGTGGACCGGAGCTGCCTCCGCCCATCGGATGAAACACTGGATTCCTGCGTGGCCGTGTGCCAGGAAAGTCAACCGGCGTCGGGTCCATCCACCCGGCGCCGGGTCGGCGTAGCAGCCGTGATTCGATTGTCAGGGCTGACCGTTCACTCCTGCCAGATGTACGGACGCTTTTGTTCGGCGCCGGCGTTTGATTGCGGCAGGTTGGATGTCGCCAAAGGTGTACCTCAGCACTGGCAACGACGATCCGGTGATCGAGACAGTGGGAAGTCGAGTCCGACGCCTGCGGTCCTATCCAAACGATGCCCACGGAAAAGGCACTGGCCGGATCCAATACAGAACCCGGCCAATGCCTTTTGCTTTTGCCTGCCGGTTGTTACCCGGTCAGCAGGCTGCTCCCGGAATCGACCCAGATTTCCGTGCCGTTGACGTAATCCGCGTCGTCCGAGAGCAGGAACGAGATCACCTTGGCGACCTGCGACGGTTGGGCGGGTCCGCCGGTCAGCGGGAAGACGCCTTGGGGGTACTGCACGGGCCAGCGAATCTGGTCGATGTTGCGCGGGAACGTCGCTTCCTGGATGTTCGTGTCGATCGCGCCGGGGCAAACCACGTTGATCCGGATCCTGTGCTGTGCGAGTTCGTTGGAGACCATCTTGGTGAACGCTACCTGGCCGGCCTTGCTCGTGGAGTAGGCGACCGCGCCGGCGTAGTGGAACGTGCGCGAGCCGTTGATCGAGGAGATCACCACGATCGAGCCGCCCTGGCGCTTGAGCAGCGGCAGGCTGGCCTGCACGGTAAGGAAGGTGCTGGTCAGGTTGGTGGCGATCGTGTCGTTCCACTCCTCCAGCGTCAGGTCGTCGAGCGGCGCGAAGACGCCGTTCTTGCCAGCGTTGACGACCACGCTGTCGAGCCGGCCCCACGTCTCGTCGATCCGGCGCACGGCATCCCGCAATTGATCCTGGCTGGTGACGTCGGCCGAAATGCCGATCGCTTCGCCGCCCGCCTCCGCGATTTCTGAGCAAACCTCGTTGATCCGGTCCTGCTTCCGCGAAAGCACGGCCACCTTCGCGCCCCTTTGCGCGAGGTCGATCGCCGCACCGCGCCCGATGCCGGACCCGCCGCCCGTCACCAGCGCCACCTTGCCCGAAAACTGTCCTTGGTTGGCCATTTCATTTCTCCTTGTTCTCAACAACGTCGACGCGGGTGGGGAGGCCACACGGGGCCTCCCATGATTCCGTAAACCCGTAGTGGCGGGAGGACACAAGGTCCTCCCGTGCGATTGCAGTTCGGCCTCGACCTCGATCTCCGGGAAGATCGGGGCGGCCTTGGGCAGTGGGCAATAGGCCAGAGCGACGCTTCAGGAACTCGCAGCCACATCATTGTCGGCAACTGGGCAGACCCTGGAGCGGGACACCGCCTCGCTTCGTTCCGATGTTCCTGTCGACCGGTTTCGCTTGACCCAGATGCTAAACTTCACGTAAAGGCTGGTCGACGGCGAGAATCTCCGTCGCCGCTGGATCATCCTCGCGAGAGGTAAAGAGATGGGGGAGTACTGGAGTCCCCCCGATCAGCCTTTCCCCTTCCTCCACACCAGCTTCTCAACTCCCAGGCGACGCACTGCCTCCATGGGCAAAATGTCGAATGCCGTGACGACACGGTTGCTCAGCGCTCCTGCCGGCTTTTGCTCGATGACGACAATCACCGTCGTGCCATCCAGGGCATCTCGGTAGAGTACGGCCTTTGAATCGGGCCGATTTGCGTCGAGCCGAATGGAGTCCGGATTGAGTAGTGTACGGATTACATCCGCTTCATGACCGGCAATCCACGGGTGGCTCCGATAATGCTCGCGGACACTGTGCTGGATAATAACGGGCTTCCGCCAGGCTTCGGGCCAGTGGTCGCGCAACGGCGCCGGTACGGGCCCAATTCGAATGCGCCCACCAGACGGCATTGACTGGAGTTCCCGCGTGATGCGCGCGACCTTCCTTTCGAGCCATCCTCGACGACCGTCTGTACCGCAGCCAGTGCTGCTCCCATCATGCTCATCCCTTGTCACGCCACACTCATCACGAAACTCACGGCTGCTCGCGGAGCAACTCGGCACGGTCCGCACATCCGTCGGGGCGGGAGGGCACAAGGTCCTCCCCTACGACAATGACTCCGCCTCGACCTCGATCTTCGGGAAGATCGGGGCGGCCTTGGGCAAGGTCAGGTCGGCCAGCGCGCCGTTCCACGACCGGGAAGCAACCCCGTCGTCCGCCACCGGGCCCAGCTCGAAGCCGACCTGGTTGGCGATCTTCGCCGCGCCATCCGGGATGAACGGCGAAAGATGCACCGCCAGCAACCGGATCGTTTCGATCAGGTCGGCGAGCACCACGTCCAGTCGCTCGTCGGCTGTCTCGTCGCCGTTCTTCGCCGCCTTGGCCAGCACCCACGGCTTGGTGTCGTCGATGTACTTGTTGGCCGCCGAGACGAGTTCCCAGACCGCCGCGATCGCCGCCCGGAAATCGAAGGCGTCGAACGCGCCTTGCACCCGCTCGCCGAGCCCCTCCGCCACCTGCGCCATGGGGGAATCGCCATCGGTGACCGAGGCCACGCGCGGCACGACGCCGTCGCGGTAGCGATGGAGCATGCTGACCGAGCGGTTGACGAGGTTGCCGAGGTCGTTGCCAAGGTCCTCGTTGTAGCGTGCGATCAGGCGCTCGTGCGAGAAGTTGCCGTCGCCCGTGCGCGGCATTTCGCGGAGCAACCAGTAACGGAGCGCGTCCAGCCCGTACATCGCGGCGATCTCGACCGGATCGATTGAATTGCCCCGGCTCTTGCTGATTCTCACGCCATCCACCATCAGGAATTCGTGGACATTGACCACCGACGGCAGCGGCAGGCCCGCCGAGAGCAGGAAGGCCGGCCAGAAAACGACGTGGAAGCGGATGATGTCCTTGCCCACCACGTGGACTCGGTTCGGGTTCTCGACCCAGTACCGCTCGTAGTCCGGCCCGTCGTGCTCGTAGTCGAGCGCCGTGATGTAGTTGCTGAGGGCGTCCACCCACACGTACATCACCTGCTCGGGATCGTCCGGCACCGGCACGCCCCAGCCGCGCCCCCGCAGCGCCTGGCGCGAGATGCTGATGTCCTCCAGCCCGCCGGCGATGAACGACAGCATTTCCTCGCGCCGGTGCTCCGGTTGCACCAGCAGCGTGTTCGACTCGATCAACTTCCGGAGCCGCTCGCCGTAAGCCGAGAGCCGGAAGAAGTAGTTGACCTCGTCGACCGGTTCGGGCGGGATCTCGTGGATCGGGCAGTTGCCGTCGACCAGCTCCT
This sequence comes from Thermomicrobiales bacterium, assembly GCA_041743205.1. GTDB lineage: Bacteria > Chloroflexota > Chloroflexia > Thermomicrobiales > UBA6265 > JACCYX01. Next base: position 7,954 of record JBGTNF010000456.1, read on the forward strand.
CCGGTTTGTAGAAGCGTTCGCAGCGAACGCAATAAAGCCCCTGGTACTCGCGGGTGTAGATATCGCCCGCGTCGGCCATCGCCCGCCACAGCTTCTGGGCGCCGGGGAAGTGAAGCCCATCGGTGCTGGTGCGGAAGAAGACATCGGTCGAGAGGTTGAGCGGCTCGCGGATGCTGGCGAACCGTTCCGCGTTGCGGTCGACCAGCTGCTGAATCGGCTCGCCCGCCTTGTCCGCCGCCTGGAGGTTGGTGAGGGCGTTCTCGTCGGCGCCGGTGTGGTAGCGCGTGTCGTCGCCGATCAGGCGATGGAACCGGGCCAGGGCATCGCACTGTATGACTTCCAGCGAGAAGCCGATGTGCGGCGTGCCATTGACATACGGGATCGACGTCGTGATGTAGTAGCGGTTGGTGGGTGCTTCGGTCATCTGGCGCCTCCTTGAACGACAATACGCCCCTCGTCAGCCGAGGGACGAGGGGCGCGGCCGGTCTCGTGGTACCACCCAGGGTTCGCGCCTGCCTCGCGGCGGGCGCCTCGATCGCTGGCCGGCGCGGAAACCTGTGGGCGGTTTCCGTGGTCTGGCCGTCAGCGTTGCCTGGTAACGGGGGCGCCGGCCCATCCTACTGCGGTCGCCATCGGCGAACGGTTGGGAGGGGCGGCTCGGAGGTCATCGTTCGCCGGGGGTGGACCGCATCTCAGCCACGCGGTTCGCTGTGCCACCCCGGATCGAGAAACGGTCCTCGTCGAAGCCGGATTCGATTGTGCGTCCTGTTGTGCCACGCCCGGCGCCACATTGCAAGCCTGACCCACGTTCAACCGTCGTTACCGGACAAGGGCGACGAGGATGAACACTAGAAGCAGGACGATGACGATCAACAGGAGGGCTATGGCGGATTGCGCGCCGGTTGGTTCTGGAGCCTTCGGGCTCATCTCCGGCGGTAGGATTTCCACCACGGGGATACCGTTCCCGCCAGCGTGAGCGTTGCTGTCCCGGAGCGGGGTTCGGGATACTGCGCGTTCTGGTTGTGGGAGTGCGTTCGATCGCCCGCCCACGAGACGATTGTTCGTCCCGTTGTGATTGCCAGTCAGGGCGTCGCGACTCTGAGGAGCCGAGACCCGGTAGGAACTTGGCGTGCCCGAGGCGTAAGGCTTGAGGACATCGTAAAGATAGGTTCGCGCCATGTTTCGGTAATAGTCCTTGGCAAAATTGGACCTACCGTCCCAAGGATTGAGTTGGCTCTTGTTGGGGGCCATTCGCCGGTATAGGTCATCACCTACAAGATCGAAGATACTGTTCGGGTCAGTGTTGACGGATGACCGCGACCACGCGAGCGTCGCGGTTTGGAGCACTTCCCTGGCGACGCGCCGATTCGCGATCTTCTTGCCGTCAGTCAATTGGAGAAATGGCACCCGGGTACTGCCTTTCGGCTCCCGAATCTTATACATCGCTTCCGCGCAATGATCGAGCATGGCGTCGTTGAGATGAAGCTGAGAACCATCAATGTTCGTGATTTTCATGCCCGTCTCCCATGCTCTTCGGCATCACTCCAGGAAGGCCCGTACAGCTCGCCCTCAAAGATCCGAGGGGCGACCTTCGCTGCTTGTCCAGGCTTCCAATGGCTGATTGGCGTACCGCGTTTTCGACTGGCAGAATCGATCTCTCCGTGCCCAAATTATACTCGAAATCGACGTCCCATTCTCCTCAAAATCGCCGCCAATTCAGGGTTTCGGCTAGCTGCATCGGCTTATCCCGGACACCAAATCGCTTTCAGAAAAGACCTGCATGCACCCGAGCAACAAGTAGGAATCCACGCTCGGGCAAACGGTTACACATTTCAGAATCGCCTGGCGCTTTTGCCGCCGGGTCGGAGTCGCCACACCGTTCGACCACACAAGAGAGCAGACTGGGAGCTTCAATAATGGCAAGCGACACGATCTCTGTGCTGCTGGCATCAACGTCTGCGAGAAAACCGAGGTTGCGTCGAATCCTCAGATGTCAATACGGCTGATCAACGTGACCGACGACGGCCGTTATCCGGCAGCGGCTCGTCATGGTGAAAAACTCGTTTCACGAAACTCGGGATGTCGATGGGAGGAAAGGGGGGGG
>JBGTNF010000457.1:0-4708 GCA_041743205.1 Thermomicrobiales bacterium
CGCCGAGATCGAGGCGATCGGACGCGCGATCGCGCTCGCCGAGGACGCCGGGTGCGCCCTGCACGTGGTCCACGTCAGCACCGGACGGGGCGTGGCCCTTGTTGCCGAGGCCCGCGAGCGCGGGGTCGACGTCACCTGCGAGACGTGCCCGCATTTCCTGGTCTTTACCGATGAGGATGCGGAGCGGATCGGCGCCCTGGCCAAGTGCGCCCCGCCGCTCCGAGACGCCGCGACCCGTGAATCGCTGTGGGATACGCTGCTGGCCGGCGAAATCGACCTGATCGCCTCTGACCATTCCCCGGCGCCGCCCGACCTGAAGCAGGGTGACGATTTCTTCGCCATCTGGGGCGGCATCAGCGGCTGCCAGCACTTGCTGCCTGCGATGCTTGGCGAAGGGCGGACGCGGGGCCTGGACTGGGTGGGTTTGGCTCGCCTGACCTCGGGCACCGCGGCCCGGCGCTTCCAGCTCCCCGGCAAGGGCGAGATCGCCGTTGGCTACGACGCCGACTTCAGCCTGGTCACCCCCCAGGACCCGGCGCCGATCCCGCCCGCCGCGGTCCAGTACCGCCACCCGGAATCTGCCTGGGATGGCCACCCGGTTGCCTTCCAAATCCTAACCTGTGTGCTCCGGGGCGAGATCGTCTTCGCCGATGGCGAGGTGGCCCAGCGTCCGCCTGGCGGGCGATTGCTGCGGCCGGTCCTGAGCGGTAGCGGCGCCGCGTGAGCGGCTGGCGACATGCGACAATCCAACCACCTTCTTGCCGAGGCGCCTGGTCGATCGAATCCCCGGAGTAGCGCATGCGTCGGACCTGGCAAACGTATCACCTGCCGGAGACATTGGCCGAGGCGCTGCGACTGACATCCGAACTGGGCGACTCGGCGCGGATCGTGGCTGGCGGCACTGACCTCATCGTCGAACTCTCGCGGGGCGTCAACCCGACCTCGGCCCTGATCGACATCACCCGGATCGCCGAGCTGCGCGGCATCCGCGAGACGGACGACGCGATCGAGCTCGGAGCCCTGACCACCCACAACGGCGTGCTCGCCTCCTCGCCGTGCCGGGCGTTCGCGTTGCCCCTTGTGCAAGCCTGCCTGGAGCTTGGCGCCCCGCAACTTCGGACCCGGGCGACGGTGGTTGGGAACGTGGTTACCGGGTCGCCCGCCAACGACACGATCTCGGCCCTGATCGCCCTGGACGCGTCGATCACGCTTGCGAGCCTGGCCGGGGAGCGAACCATGAAGCTGGCCGATTTCTACCCCGGGTTCCGGCAGACTGCAATGCAGCCGGGCGAGATCGTCACGTCGATCACGATCCCGAAGTTGAGAGCAAGGGAGCGGGGGATCTTCGTCAAGCTCGGCCTGCGGCGGGCCCAGGCGATCTCGGTCATTCATTTCGCGATCGTGATCGACTTCGACGGCGACGTGGTGCGATCGGCGCGGGTTGCCTTCGGCTGCCTGGCGCCGACCGTGGTGCGGGGGAAACGAGTCGAGGCGTTCCTGACCGGGAAGGCGCTGACGCCCGAGATTTGCAGCGAAGCGGGGGCGGTGGCCCTAACCGACGTCAGCCCGATCGGCGACATCCGGGGCAGCGCGGAATATCGAAATCTGGCCCTGTCGCGACTGGTGGCCAACGCCTTGGGACGGCTGGCAAAGGGGCGTCCTGCGGAGGGCGTGCCGGAGACGCCGATTTTGCTTGAGTCTTACACGACATATCCCAAAAGCCAAGGTCAAAACAGTCTGGTCAGCTCGGTGCGGGCGACACTGAACGGGGAAACAGTCGAGTGGTCGGCCGAAGCGACCACCAAAACGTTGCTCGACGCGCTTCGCGAGGACAGCGGCCTGACCGGCGCCAAGGAGGGCTGCGCCGAGGGTGAGTGCGGCGCCTGCACCGTCTGGCTCGACGGCCAGGCCGTGATGTCCTGCCTCGTTCCGGCTGCCCAGGCCTACGGCTCGACCGTCACCACGATCGAAGGTCTGGCGCGTCACCTTGATCCGGACGCCGCCATGCACCCGCTCCAGCGGGCATTCATCGACCAGGCGGCTGTGCAATGCGGGTTTTGCATACCCGGCATGATCATGGCCGGGGCCAAACTGCTGGACGAGCGCCCAAACCCATCACTGCATGAAATGCAGGTGGCGTTGAGCGGCAACATCTGCCGCTGTACCGGCTACCGCAAGATCCTGGCCGCGATGGACCAGTCCGCGAGTGAGATGGGCAAGGTATGAGCATCGAGTTCGCGCGGCCGCCCGCGATCATCGGCGAGTCTCATGCCCGGCCCGACGCCCTGGGCAAGGTGACGGGCGCCGCCCGGTACCCGGCGGATCGGATCGAGGCCGGGATGATTCACGGCGCCGTCGTCTTCAGCCATCGCCCGCGGGCGCTGGTGCTGGCCATCGACGTGGCCGCCGTCGAGTCGATGCCCGGCGTGATCGCAGTGCTGACCGCCCGAGACGTGCCGTTCAACGCCTTCGGCCTGATCGAGCACGACCAGCCGGTGCTCGTCGGCATCGGCGACGAGGTTCGCTTCACTGGCGATAAGGTTGCATTGATTCTGGCCGAGACGCCGGACATCGCCGCCGCCGCGGCCAACGCCCTGCCGGTGAGCTACGAGACCCTGCCGCCGGTGCTCGACCCGGAACGGGCGATGCGGCCGCACTCGCCGCTCGTTCACGCCGCTCACGACTCGAATGTCCTGATCCACGTCCCGATCCGAAAAGGACGCAAGGGGGATGTCGACGTCGCGTTCGGCGACGCCGACGTGGTGCTTGAGGGGACGTTCACGACGACCTGGCAGGAGCACGCCTATCTCCAGCCCGAGGCCGGCACGGCCTGGGTCGATGACGAGGGCCGGGTGGTCGTCGAAACGGCGGGCCAGTGGTTGCACGAAGACCGCCGCCAGATCGCTGCCATGCTTGAGCTGGACGAGACCGACGTGATCGTCCGCTACAACGCGATCGGCGGCGCCTTCGGTGGGCGGGAAGATCTCTCTATCCAGCACCTGCTCGCCCTGGCCGCGTGGACGATGCGCGAGCGGTTCCCGGACCGCCGGGTAGCCCTCCAGTGGTCACGGGAGGAGTCGATGACCGGGCATCACAAGCGGCATCCGATGCGCATCGAAACGAGCTGGGCCGCGACTCGGGACGGCGCCGTGACGGGCGTGCGGACGCGGATCGTGGCCGATGGCGGCGCCTACGCCTCGACGTCGGTCGAGGTCATGAAGTGCGCGGCGGTTTTCGCCACTGGCTGCTACGAGATACCCAACATCGAGACTGACGGCTACGTGGCTTACACCAACCACATTCCCAGTGGGGCCTTCCGCGGGTTCGGGGCGCCGCAGGCCCAGTTCGTCGCCGAGTCGATGATGACGCGCCTCGCCCTGGCGCTCGATCTCGATCCTGCCGAAATGCGGCGCCGGAACATCTACCGTGAGGGCAGCCTGGAACCGACGGGTCAGGCGTTGCCAGCGGGCGTCTCGGCCCTGCCGGTGCTGGAGGCGGCTGTTGCCGAGGCTGAGCGTCGTTTGGCCGGCTGGCACGCGGAAACCCTGCCGCCGCACGTCCGGCGCGGCTACGGGATCGCGTCCGGGATCAAGAACGTTGGGTATTCGTTCGGTTACCCGGACAACGCGACCGCCACGGTGGAACTCATCGGGCGCGGGGAAATCGAGCGCGCGATCGTCCGCGTCGGCGCCGCGGAGGTTGGGCAGGGCACGCACCTCGCGATGCGGCAGATCGCGTCGGGCGTGCTGGGCGTGCCCACAGCAAAGATCGAAATGATCACCGACGACAGCAGCGAGGCGCCCAACGCCGGCTCGGCATCGGCTTCGCGCCTGACCCTGCTTGCTGGCGGTGCCGTCCACGCTGCGGCGAAGGATGCGTTGGAACGGTACCGCGGCAGCGAGGAGCAGCACGTCGTGGCGACCGCCAACTTCCGGCCCCCGGCCACGACCGCGCTCGACCCGGTGACGGGAGCTGGACGCCCGAACTTCTGCTACGGGTATGCGGCCCAGGCCGTGGTGGTCGATGTCGACACCCGCACCGGGAACGTGACGGTCCGGGCGATCGTCAGCGCCCACGATGTCGGGCAGGCGATCAACCGCCAACAGGTCGAGGGCCAGATCGAAGGCTGCCTGGCCCAGGCGGTGGGCTATGCGCTGCTGGAGAATTTTATCGTGCATGAGGGTCAGGTGGTGACCCGGCACTTCAGCACCTACCTGCTGCCGACCGCGCTGGACATGCCGGTCGAGATCGTGCCGGTGATCCTCGAGCTGGCCGATCCGAACGGCCCGTTCGGGGCGCGCGGCATGGCCGAGATGCCGCTCGTACCCTTCGCGCCAGCGGTCGCCGCGGCCATCCACGACGCCGTCGGCGTCTGGCTCAGCGACCTGCCGTTCACCCCGGAACGCGTGCTCACGGCGCTGATCGAACGGGAGTCGGCCGGGAACCATTTGTAACGGGTGATGCGCAGGTCGTCGTAGGGGCGGTACCGCCATCGACCGCGAATCGAATCTGGCCAACCCGAATCTTGTCGATGGTGTGTCCGCCCGTGCTCGGCGACTCCCGGCTAATACCGAATCCGGGTAATCAATTGAGGACGACCAGGGGCGCATCGGATGGCCACCAGTGATAGCAGCTCAGGTCATGGACGGTGAGACGATCGGCCCGCAGCGTCTGGCACCGCGTGACCAGCACCTTCTCCAATGCGTCC
>JBGTNF010000458.1:0-4547 GCA_041743205.1 Thermomicrobiales bacterium
GGCGATGATGTTCTTCAACGCTCCCCCAAGCTCGACGCCGATCAGGTCGTCGCTCAGGTAGACCCGGAACCGGTGGCTGCGCAGGATGCGGGCGCACGCCACCGCCAGGCCAGGCGTGTCCGACGCGATGACGGTGGTGGCGGGCTGACCATTGGCGATCTCGCCCGAAAGGTTCGGTCCGGACAGGGCGGCCACGGGAATTGAAGCGCCCAGCACCGAACGAACCACTTCCGAAGGCCGAAGCAGGGTTGCTTCCTCGATGCCTTTCACCGCGCTCAGGATGGGGACATCCCGGAAGTTGCCGTTCAGGGTGGTCAACGCGATTCGCAATTTTTGGGCCGGGATCGCGAGGATCACCAACTCGGTCCTGATCGACGGCGTGTCAACGACGGAGACGATCCGGATCGAATCGGGAATCGCGACGCCAGGCAGTGAAATCGGGTGACGTCGATGAAGCCGCATGAACCCGGCTGCTTCAGCTGAATGGGCCACGAGCGTGACGGTGTGCCCGGCTTCGGCGGCCAGCAACGCCAGGGTCGTTCCCCAGGCTCCCGCTCCCAGAACCGCAACCTGGCGTGGCGTTGCGTCGGCCAGTGCTTCGGTCATTGACATGGTTCTTCGCCGATCCGTAGACTTTCGACGGAACAGATATCGCAAGTAGCGCCCGTACCCCCGGCAATGTCCGTGTAGTTTGAGGAATGGCTCCATGACCGTGCAAGCCCCGCAAGAGCCGCAAGTGCCGCAGGCGCCGCTGGACTCCGTCGCGATTCGCAAGATCATCCCGCATCGCTACCCCTTCCTGCTGGTCGACCGGATCATCGAACTCACGCCCGGCGAACGCGCGGTCGGGATCAAGAACGTGACCGCCAACGAATCCTTCTTCCAGGGCCACTTTCCGGAATATCCGGTCATGCCCGGCGTGCTGATCGTCGAAGCGATCGCCCAGGTCGGCGCCGTGGCAATGCTGAGCCTGCCGGAACTGGCCGGGCAGATCGCCCTCTTCGCCGGGATCGAGAAGGTCCGGTTCAAGCGCCAGGTCAAGCCCGGCGACACCATCCGCCTCGAAGTCGAAATGGGCAAAATCCGGCGCAGCATCGGGACTGGGACCGGCACGGCCACGGTCGAGGGCCAGATCGCCTGCACCGGCGAATTCATGTTCGCCCTCGTGCCCGACCAACCGGGCGGCTGATCGACAGGTTCCGCGCGCATCCACAGCCATTCCACCATCGTGGCAGGGTACACTTTTCTTGTCGAATCCCTTGCGGGGTCGGCGTGTCCAGGCGGTTTTCGTCCATGGATTCCGGTGATTTCGCGGGCGATCGCATCGCCGACCCAGGAAGTGACCAACGCATGTCGTCCGGCAAATCGATGGGCCTCATCCTGATTGGCATCGGCGCCGCGATCGGCCTCGCGGTCGGCGCCTGGATTCTCTCGGCGCTTGCTGACGACTCAACCGGCGTGTCAGGAGCCGTGCTCGGCTTCGTGCTCCTGCTCATCTTCATCGTCGCCCCGCTCGTGGGGGGCGGATTGTTCATCCTCAACAAGGGCCGGGTCGAAGAACGCGAGTTGGCCCATGTCCGCTCTCAACGTGCCCTGATCGACATCGTCAAGACGCGGGGCCAGGTTCAGATCAGCGATCTCGTTCTCGAACTCAAATCGACTCGTGACCAGGTCCAGCAGAACCTCCACGACCTCGTGGGCCGTGGGTTATTCTCCGGTTATGTCGATTGGGACAAAGGCGTTCTCTACTCTGTGGAAGCATCGCAGCTCAATGGCCGGCAAACCTGTCCCAATTGCGGCGGCCAGGTCGAACTGGCCGGCAAGGGCCTGATCAAGTGCCCCTACTGCGGAGCCGAGATTTTCCTGTAGGTACTGCCCATCACTGTTCGGAAAGGATGATTGCGTTGGAAGACAGGCTGAGAGACCTCTTGGTGAAGGTGCCGGGGTACACCGGGTACCGCGCCAAGGAGGACCGTCGCGACGATGACCGTCGGCTGCGGGAGGCGATCGCCGCCGACCTGGACACAACCGTCCGCACGCTCACCGGCGTCGGCGCCGAACTCGCTCGGCAGCGCAAGCTGACCCACATCTCGACCGTCGAGCGGCTGGTCGGTTCGACGCGGCGCCTGGCGGATCGGGTGCGCACCGCGTCGTACGGCTACGGCGGTATCTTCGGCGACCGCTCGATTGACGAATTCGCGCTGGACCAGTTGCGGCAGTTCGACGCTGCGTTCGAGACGGAAGCCAAGGCGCTGGACGCGCTCGCGAATCGCATTTCCGGCTCGGCCGATGGTCCGCTCGATGTCGACCTGAAGAGTTACCAGACCGAACTCGACCGCCTGGGGCTCCTCTTCGACGCTCGTGGCAACGTAGTGGAAACGGCGAAACCGAACCGTGACGCCGCTGTCCTCGCATTGCTGGACCCGAAAACGCAGCCCAAGCCGTCTCCGCTGGCGTCCCTGCGCATCGGCGACACGCTGTCGATCCTGGGCGACAACTTCCTGGTCGACGCGACGGTGACGCTGAGCGAAGCGGATCGCCAGGTGACGCTCGCCCGCGTCGGGGAGGGCCCGGAAGGTGAGAAACAATGGCTCCTGGGCAGTACCGCCGGGGATGTCGGCTCGGCCCGGTTGACGGAAACCGACGCCAGTTCCGACGTGCCGGCTGGGGGGCGTCCGGCCGAAGCGCAGGTCGCGACCGGCGCCGAATCGAAACAGGGAGTCGCCGCCCGGTACGGCTATACTTCCAATGCAAACGGCGGCGTTTCGTTCTGGTACGCGCTCGGCAATGAATCCCGCTTCTTTACCGGCGCCGTAATCGAAGATGACGACGTTGAGGTTTACGGACAGGCGTAGCATCGAAGGAGTTCCCGCACATGGCCATTCTCGACCGCATGTCACGACTCGTACGCGCCAACATCAATGAACTGCTCGACCGGGCCGAAGATCCGGAGAAGATGATCGACCAGATCATCCGCGACATGCAGACCAACATCACGGATGCTCGCCGTCAGGTGGCGGCCATGATCGCCCAGGAAAAGGAACTCAACGCCGACCTCAAGGAGAGCCGCGAACTCTCCGATGAATGGACGACGAAAGCCAAGCGCGCCGTCGACGCCGGCAAGGATGATCTGGCCCGCGAGGCGCTGCGTCGCAAGCGCGACAGCGACGAAAACCTCGCCGTTTACGAACAGCAGCACGAGGTCCAGACCCAGACCGTCACCAAGCTCAAGCAGCAGCTGTCGGCACTGGAGTCGAAGTACCAGAACACGCTCAGCCAGCGTGACGCGCTCGTCGCCCGCCAGAAGCGGGCCGTGGCGACCAAGAGCATCGTCGCCCAGTCCTCGGCCGCGGTCTCTACCCTCGGTTCCGGCCTCGACGCCGGCGGCGAGCTCGATCGCATGGAAGCCAAGATTCGCTCCACCGAGTCCGAGGCGGCGGCGTACCAGGAACTCGAGAGCGAGTCGATGGATGCCCAGTTCCGGGAGCTCGACTACGATGTCGATGTCGAGCGCGAGCTCGAAGCGCTGAAGTCGGGTTCCGCCCCGGTTGCCGGCGAGATTCCGGGCAACACCGCCTGATCCGCCCTGCGGCGCCTCGGAGCGTCGAATCGCCTTCCTGACCGATAGCCGATCGCCCGACGGCCCTCTGGATTCACCTCCACGGGGCCGCTGCGGCGCCGGGACCCGAACCGGAGGTCTGCCGCCATGGCCATCATCGACGTCATCGAATACCCCAACGAGGCAAGCAACGAACTCGTCCACCGGGAACCGGAAGATACCTCCGGCGAGTTCCGGATGGGGTCGCAACTCATCGTGCGCGAGAGCCAGCGGGCCGTCTTCTTTCGGGACGGCAAAGCGCTCGACCTGTTCGGTCCCGGCCGGCACACGCTGTCCACCAACAACATCCCGCTGCTCGGCGGGTTGATCGGCCTGCCGTTCGGCGGCGACAGCCCGTTCAAGGCCGAGGTGTACTTCGTCTCGATGCGGGAGTTCACCGATTTCAAATGGGGCTCCGCCCAACCGCTGGTTTACCGCGACACCGAGCTGGGAATGGTCCGCCTGCGCGCCTTCGGCACCTACAGCGTGCGCGTCTCCGACCCCCAATTGCTGGTCGCCCAGGTCGTGGGCGCCCGCGGCTCATACGCGACCGGCCAGATCGACGAGTTCCTGCGGAGCATCATCCTCAACCAGTTCAACGACCTGCTGGGCGATGTCCACACCTCGATCCTCGACCTTCAGGGGATGACCAAGGAAGTCGCCGACGCGGCGCGGGCCACACTCGCCGAGCCATTCTCGCGCTACGGCCTGGAGCTCACGAGTTTCCAGATCAGCGCGATCACGCCGCCTGACGAAGTCATGGCCCGGATCGACGAACGGTCCGGAATGGCCGCGCTGGGCAACCTGAACGACTACACAAAATTCAAGACGGCCGGGGCGATCGGCGACGCCGCCAACAATCCGGGTTCCGCCGGTGACATCACCGGGGCCGGGGTCGGCATGGGCGCCGGGTTGGGCATCGGCCAGGCGATGGCTGGCGCGATGCGGC
>JBGTNF010000459.1:0-4700 GCA_041743205.1 Thermomicrobiales bacterium
CTGGGCCAGCGCGGGCTGGGCCAACCCGCCCAGGCCGAGGCTGGCGACGAGGGCGAGCAGGCAAACGATCAGGCGCGAGCGAAACCGCTCGGTCGCCTCCGGAATGACAGGTGAACGCATAGGAAATCTCCCGGTCGAGCATCCAGGTCGAACGTCGATCCGACCCCTAGTCAATCACTGACTATGAAAGCAGGGTAGATGACCCGGTGGACGCTGTCGAGCGCTGGATGCTTGCCTCGGCGCTACGAACCGGTCCGGGCTGAAGGCGTGCGTTCTTGCGGTGCTTGCAGCGTGCGGCGAGACACTCGTGGAGGCGTCGAGATGCGTCATGGAACCTTCCCCATCCCGGCGGCGTTTTCCAGCGCGAGACGGATGTGGAGCGGCCGCCTGGGGGATAACCCGCAGCCCGGATTTGCGGGAGCCCTGCTCTGCCTCAATCCCACCGGACTGCAGACTGGAATCAGTCTCCAGGGCGGCAACGGCGGTGGCGCGGGCTGAACCGGGGACCCGGAATTCGTAACATATTTGACACAGACCTGCGCAACGGGCGTCGAATCTTCGGCACAGAATGGGCCGAAAGGCAAGGACATACCCGCACCGGCGTAACGCTTGCGGGTAGGCGAGAGGAACTTCGGATGAGCGTCGTACCGGTTTTTCATGACAAAACACATCGGCCCGGGTCGCGGCTCTCTCAGCCCGCGCGGCCCGCGCGCGCGTTTCCGGCTGCCTTCGGCTTCCTCCGCGAGGGCGGGATCGTCGGCCTTGCCGCCTACCTCTACTTCTTCGTCCGCGGGTTGATCCACGCGCGCGAATCGGAGGCGATGGATAACGCCAACGCGCTCGTCTCGTTCGAGCGGTCGCTCGGCATCTTCCAGGAACGGCAATTGCAGGCATCAATCCTGGATCATCACTGGCTGGTCACGTTGTTCAACTGGATCTACATCTACGGGCACTGGCCGGTCGTGGTCGGGACGCTGGTTTGGCTCTTCGTGAAACATCGCGAGGCGTTCCCGGTCTTCCGTTCGGCCATGCTGATCTCCGGCCTGATCGGGTTCGTCTTCTTCTTCCTCTTCCCGATGGCGCCGCCGCGGCTGGTCGACGGGCTCGGCTTCGTCGATACCGTGACCCTGCACTCGGAGGCCTACCGCGTGTTGCAGCCGCCCTCCCTGACCAACCCGTTCGCGGCGATGCCGAGCCTGCACGTCGGCTGGAACCTGCTGATGGGGATCGCGATCGTGAGCCTCGCCGCGAACCGCTTCTGGAAGGTGTTCGGCGTGCTGATGCCGATCGCGATGTACTCGGCCACGATCCTGACCGGCAATCACTACTTCCTCGACGGGATCGTGGGTTCGGCCCTGGTCCTGGGCAGTCTTGCCCTGGCCTGGAAGACCAGCGGGCCGAAAGAACCGGTCTGGAGCGTCTCGCCGCGGGTCCTGACCCCGGCGACGCGATGATCCAGCGGGGAACCCGCATCCTCGTCGTCGAAGACGATTCCTCGATCTCGCGGTTGCTCCAGCTTGAACTGGAGCACCGCGGGTTCGTCGTGCAGGTCGAGGCGGACGGGTTGGGCGTGCTTCCCGCGCTCGAATCGTTCCGGCCCGACGCCGTGGTGCTCGATATCCTGCTCCCCGGTCTGGATGGCGAGCACGTCCTCCACCGGATCCGCAGCCAGGCCAGCCAGCTGCCCGTGATCATGCTGACCGCCCGCGACGGCCCCCGCGACAAGATCCGCAACCTCAACCACGGGGCTGACGACTACCTGACCAAGCCGTTCGACATCGAGGAACTGGTGGCCAGGCTTGGGGCCGTGCTCCGCCGTGTCCAGCCGTCTTCGGTAGTGCGGGTCGCCGATCTGGAACTCGATCCCGCCGCCGTCACCGTGCGGCGCGGCGGCGACGCCATCCAGCTGACCGCCCGCGAGTTCGAGGTGTTGCACGTCCTGGCCCGCAACGCTGGCCGCGTGGTTTCACGCGACGTGCTGCTCGACGGCGTCTGGGTGGATGCCGATGTCGATCCCAACGTGGTGGATGTCTACATTGGGTACCTGCGCCGGAAGGTCGACGGACCCGGCCGAAGGCCGCTGATCCGGACCGTGCGCGGCATCGGCTTCACCCTGCGCGATGGGGACGTGTAGCGCCATGCTATCCCGGATTTCGATACGCTGGCGCATAGTCCTCTTTAATATCGTCACGCTCCTGGGCATCGCGGCGCTCCTCACCCTTGGCATGTTCGCGGTGTTCGGGATCGCGGTCAGGACCACGATCCAGGACCTCACCGCGTCGCGGGCGAACGAAGCCGCCCGGGTCGTGGAAAGCACTGGCGCCCTGACAAACGATGACCTCGCCCGTCTCAATCGAGACGGCGTGTACGTGATCGCGCTTGCCGGGGACGGGCGGGTTATCTCGCACATCGGGGCGGGCGTGGCCACGGGCGTGATCGCCGATTCCGGGCCCTGGCGTCAGGCGCTGGCCGCCGACCAGGGCCGTGGTGGCGAACAATTGGCGATTTTTACGCGTTGGGATAACGACTCCGTTTACAAATACGCCGAACCTGTCCGCTCAGCCGAATCCGGGATCCGGGTGATCGAAGCCGGGGTGACGTACGACCGCGTGGGCCAGGATCAATTCATGTGGGTCACGATCGCGTTCATCGGCTTCGGCATCCTGGCCTTCGTCCTCATCACCATCGGCTCCATCTTCCTGGTGCGCTTTTCGCTGGCCCCGGTTACGGCCATCGCCGGGGCCGCCGCCGAAATCGGCGCCGCCGATCTCTCGCAACGGCTGCCGGTGCGGTCGGAGCGCGACGAGCTGGGGCAGCTGGCGATGACCTTCAACGCGTTGCTCGACCGCCTGGAGACGGCGTTCCGGGATCGCGAGGAAGCGCTCGCTCACCAGCGGCGGTTCGTGGCCGACGCCAGCCACGAGCTGCGCACGCCGCTGACCTCGATCATGGGCTACACCCGCCTGTTGCGCGATTGGGGCTTGACCAATCCGGACGCCTCCGCCGAGGCTGTCGCCCGGATGGAAACCGAAGCAGTTCGGATGCAGTCGCTGGTCGAGGGGCTGCTGATCCTGGCCCGGGGTGACGAAGCCATCGGCGGCCCGTGGACCGAGACGGATCTGGGCCAGCTCGTGCTCGACGCGGTGGCCCTGATGTCGGTGGGCGATGGCCGGGGTTTCGATCTCGGGGTCGATCTCCGGTTGCCGGAGGCGCCCGTGATCGTCACGGTCGACCGCGAAGCCATCGCCCAGGCGTTGGCGATCCTGCTCGACAACGCCCGCAAGTTCTCGCCGGACGCCGGCACGATCGCGGTCGGGTTGGATCTCGCCGACGGATGCGCCGCGATCACGGTCGCCGATGCCGGTCCCGGCATCGCTCCCGAGCACCGGGACCGCATCTTCGAGCGGTTCTACCGGGCCGAGGCGGCGCGCTCCACGCCCGGCGCGGGCCTTGGCCTGGCGATCGCGAAGGATATCGTCGAACGCCACGGCGGCACGATCTCGGTGATCAGCGAGCCCGGCACGGGCGCGGCGTTCACCATCCGCCTGTCGATTCCGCCCGGCCCGCGTCCCTGATGATGGCCTCGTACTGGCCGGTCTGGTGCCGGCCACGGTGATCGCGGTTTGCCGGTCGCGAGGATTCCCTCAACGTCACCTCGAACGACGTCGATCCGGTAGCGCGTCGAGCAGCGCGGGGTCGAGGGCAGCGCCCGTGGCCGGCACCAGACCGGCCAGTACGAAGTCTCGACTGCGCTCGACATGACGCACGGGTGGGGCAGGGTCTCTTCGCCGCAGCGAACCCGGCGACGCTTAAGATATCGCTTCGCTGCCTCGTTCCTCGGTATGACAGGTTGGAAGCGCTCGACATGACGTCGAGGCGGGCTGCGCTCAAAGGGGCCATCTGCTACGATGCGCAAAAGCCAGGCGTGACGGCGAGCGGCGAACGACAAAGGACAGGGTACCGTGGCAACCGATGCAACCGCCGATCGAACCATGCGGCTGCGTGAGCACGAGGTGACGACGATCGACGCGTTGTACGGCGTCAACGGCGTTCCGGAAGCGGCAATCCTCGACAAGCACACCACCTACCTGACGCCGCTGGTCGAGGAGTTCATTGCCCGCTCCCCGTTCTTCCTCATCGCCACCGCGGACGCCGGCGGCAACTGCGATGTGTCCCCCAAGGGCGATGTGCCGGGCGTCGTCAAGGTGCTGGATGCCAGGACGATCGCGATTCCCGACCGGCTCGGCAACCGGCGGGTCGACGGGCACCGCAATATCCTGGAGAACGGGCACATCGGACTCATCTTCATGATTCCCAACGTGGATGAAACCTTGCGCATCAACGGCCGCTGCTTCATCACCACCGAGCCGGACCTGCTCGCCTCGATGGCGCTCGGCGGCCGCCAGGGAAAGGCGTCAAAGTTGGCCCTGGTGGTCGAGATCGACGAGGTCTACATGCATTGCGCCCGCTCGTTCCTGCGCTCCGGGCTCTGGAAGCCGGAGACCTGGCCCGAAGCCGATGCGATTCCGACGATGCACGCCATCTACTGCGAAATGAAAGACCTCCCGGCGCCCGATGAATCGCTCGGCAAGCGGCAGGAGGAATACCGCTCCCGCCTGAATTGATCGGGGCGTCGATCCGGAGCGAACGGTGATAGACTGCGGATGGGTCTCAAACCGCACATCCGCGTGAGCCTGCGC
>JBGTNF010000460.1:0-5555 GCA_041743205.1 Thermomicrobiales bacterium
CGGAGGACCTGGCGATCGCCGGCGACGAGCAACGGCGCGTGGAACGGGCGCTCGCCCGGCTCCCGACAACCCAGCGCCGGATCGTGGAACTCCGCCTGATTGGGATGAAGTCGGCCGAGATCGCCGACATCCTCGACATGACAAGGTCGGCGGTCGACACCGCCCACTTCCGGGCCTACGCCCGGCTCCGCGAATGGCTCGCCGACCCCGCCGACGACGGAGGATCAGCCCGATGACAGACCGACCCGACAAGACCGATCCGCGCGACGCGAAGGCGCTCCGGGCGTTCGGCGACCACTTGGCCGAGGGACGCCCTCAATCAGCCAACAACGATATCGAGGCCTCGCTGCTCCGGACGCAACGCGCCCTCGGGGCGGATCGCATCGCGGCATCCGCGATGCCCGATTCCATCAAGCACACCATCTGGGAGGATCTGATGAACGCACAGAACCAAACACTCACCGGTTCCCTGACCCATCCCGCACATCGTGACTTTGGCATGGCGAACCAGCGGGAGGACACAAGGCTCGCTGCCGCTGCCTCCCCTACCAGTCACCGGCTCGGGCCGTCCGGGGCACACGATTCCCGCATCGCCCGCGCCGTCGCCCACTGGCAACCGGCCGTCAGCCTGGCAGTGGTCGTCGCCTTCCTCATCGGCCTGATCGGCGTCGCCTACCAACGCGGTGTGCTGGACGAACCGAACCCACCGGGACCTTCGGGCGCCGCAAGCCAGGTGATGTACGACGACAACGACGCATCGACCTACCCGGAGGTTCCGGCGCAGTGCGCCACCAATGGCCCGGTCGAGAGCGACGCGTACTACCTGAACATGGCGATTGGGGATTTGCCGCAGCCGGAATACACGCCGGTTCAGGCCGTCACGCCGGACGTGGGCAAACGGATTCAGGACACCTACCTGCGGCTCGCTCGCTGCGAGTACGAATCCACTGAAAGCTACCCATACCCCGAAGCGACGCCCACGACCTACAGCGACGTGTTGAGCCCGCTGGCGCTCTCCTACTTCTCCGACCGGGCGCGGATCACCATGCTCTATCCGACGCTGGACGCGACCCAACGGGCCGAGCTCGATGCGGCCCAGTGCCGGGCGGTCGATCAGATCATGGCGGGCTTCCCGCTGCCGGTGAACCAGCCAATCGACTACGCCCTGATCTCCAGCACCGTCGACAATTACCCCAACGTCGTGTGGGCTGCGTTTCAGCCATCCGATGTCTACCTGTTGCCGGATGGGCGGTTCGGCGCCGTCATGGGTTCGGTTTCCACCGCCGCGCTCATCGAGCCGGCCTCGGCGACCCAGGAAGACTCCCTGTCCTTCATCGCCTTCATCGAGGAAGGAGGCCGCTACCTCATCGATGAGGAGATCGTCGTCTTTGCGGGCGCCGCGGAGCCGACCGCCAACCCGTACTTCCCGGCGACGTGCTGGTAAGCGTCGCCCAAGCAACCGCTCCACAACGCACACGACGAAGCGGCGGGGATGGCCCCGCCGCTTTGTCGCGCTTCCTTAGTTCAATCATACGCCACCTCACGTCATTTCGAGCGTGAAGGTCGTCGAGAAATCTCTCCGTTGGTGGCCTACGGCTCTTGGCCGTTTCCGTCGCTGCGGCGAGAGATTTCTCGACTACGCTCGAAATGACGTGGGGTAGGCGCTCGAAATGACGTGTCTTTGCGGAACGTCCTTGGTTGTTCGTGTAACACTTTGGGACCGCCGCCGTTCCTGCAACAGACGTACACGAAACGCCACGCCCAACGGACAAGGACCGGGATGGTTCGACGGCGCAAATCCCAACCCACGCCCGCCGCGCCGGAACCGCCAGACCACCGCGCCGTCGCCGACCTCTACGCCCGCTTCGCCGATCGCGTCTACGCCTACGCCCTGCAGCGGCTGCGGGAACCGGACCTCGCCGCCGACATCACCAGCACCGTCTTTGCCCGCGCGCTCGCCAAATGGTCCACGTTCGAACACCCGGACCCGGGCGAACCATCGACCGGCGCCGTGGAGGGCTGGCTGCTGACGATCGCCCGCAACGCGATCATCGACCACGTCCGCGCCAACCGGCGCCTGACGATCCTCGACGTCGACACCTACCGCGAGCAGCTAGCCGACCACGGCGCGGACCCGGCCAACGCCGCCGTCGCGCCGGACGAGCGGGACCAGTTGCTGCAGGCGTTGCATCAGCTCACGCCCACCCTGCAACGGATCGTGCTGCTGCGCCTGCAAGGCTGGAACGGCGTCGAGATCGCCGACCTGCTGGGGATGTCGCACGGCGCCGTCCGCACCGCCCAGCACCGCGCCTACGCCCGGCTGCGAGAGGTTCTCGCCGAGGATTCCGTCGCCTCACCCCTCTGTCTCCCGGAGCCGCATCATGTTTGACCACCGCGTTCCACCGGAATCCGCGCGCCAGGCAGAGCTGCTGGACGGGTGGCTCGATGCGCTCAATGAGCCCACTCGCCAGGTTCCGCCGCCGGCTCCGTGCGAAATCACCGCCCTGGCCGGCGTCGCCCGCCGCTACCACGATGCGCTCGGCATGACGGCCGGAGGATCAGCACCTCGGCCCACCACAACCTGGGAGGGTTCGATGACGCATTTCCGATCCACCACCGCGTTTCCCGGCGTCCCGTACGTCACGCCACCCTCGGCGGCGGGGCTGCCTGCCCGCCGATTGGCCGCGCTGACCCGTGGGCTGGCGGGAACCCTGGTGATGATCCTGCTGATCGTGCTAGTGAGCGGTCCGATCGTCCGGCAGTACGGCTGGCCCGGCGGTTCAGGCGGGCTGCTGGACCGGATCGGCCTCTTCGCGCCCGGTTCCCTGACGCCGGGGGAGGCGCCGCTCTCCTGTAAATCGCCGGGCTATCGCCCCGTTGTCGAGGGCGAAAGCAATCCCGTCACTTTGGCGGCGATTGGGATATTCGAGGCACCAATCCAGATCGACGGTGACCAAATCCACATTCCAACGTCCAGTGGCGAGGTCGTCACCCTGCCCGATACCTGGACGATGCTCGATGGGCCGCTCTGGGCCGATACGGCCATCACGAACGGCGAAACCATCGCCCGCAACATCGAGACAGGATGGGAATGGACCTTTCCCGCGGCTAGCTCGTTCTACCCTGGCGTATACGAGGATCCCTATTTGCTCGTACCAACGTCAACCGCCCAAAACGATTGGCGCATCATCGACACGACGACGGGCGCCGAACGCCTGCTTTCCGATATCCGCGGCGAGTCCTTCCCGGCCCAGGTGGACATCAGCCGGATTGGGACCGATCCTGACCAGCCGTCTGCGCCCGTTGACACGTCGGTCTGGCTGTTCAGCACGTTTTCACCGCCAGAAGCCGGGGGCGAACCGCCGGCTCTCGGCCCCAACGCGCTCGTGCTGCCGACGTCACTCTCGGACGCCGCCTTCATCCCGGAAACCGTTGACGCCACCTACTTCCACGAGACCGTCTATTCCACGACGACCCAACGGCTCGCCTTCGCCACCGGCGCCGGAACGGATCGCGCGATCGTCGTCATCGAACCGAAATCGGGGAACAGGATCGTCGTCCAGGACGAGCGATTCTCGGACCAGGTCCTCCCACTCATGTTTTCCGACGATGGGGCAACCCTGATCGTGGATCAATCCAACGCCATCTTTTCCGTGTCGCTCAACGACGATGCGTCGGTAGCGCTCGTTCACGAGGCCGACCGGGCATTCGTCCCAATCGCGCACGATCCAGGCACCATGAAGGTGCTGGTCATGTTTCAAGACAGGCAGCCTGCAATCGTCGATGCCGTTTCCGGTACGACGACCAATGTGCCGGGTGTCACCATTCCGACATCGGAATACGGCTCTTCCCGATTGTCCTTCGCCACACGACTGTATGAGATGTTCGATGACGAAACCAGCACGATCCGCTTCATCGATCTCGCCACCGGCTCCGTGTCGGCCGCGACCGCCGTCCTCAACCCGGAAGAAGACTATGCCGACGCGCCACTTCAACCCGAATTCCAGTTCGTCATACCCTATCCATACGTCTCGTGGGCCGGCTCCCACGCCTTCCTCGACGAGGGCGGCGCCCTGCAGGTGGTCTCAGCCAGTGACGAGGACTCGTTCTCCATTCCCCGGCCTGACAACTTCACGGTCGGGGCCAACCAGGTGGTCGACCTGCTGGTCAGCCCGGGCGAGGGCTGCGTCGTGCTGTCGATTCGGGACGCATCGGGTGTGACCATCATCCGCAATGGGGAACGGATCGAAAACACCGTCACCTGGGTCGCGCCCCTGGAGCCGAACGCCACGTGGACCCGGCTGGATGTCGCGCTTGTCGGTTGGCGGGAGATCTACGAACCACCCGCCACGAGCCTGGATCCGGGATCCAACGTCGCCTCCCCGGTCGCGACTCCATCCTGACGACGGGCCGCCAGCACATCTGGGACGGTGCCGGTCGCGGCACTCGCCGATCATGCCACAACGTGCCGGTACGGCAGGTTCCCCTACGAAACCACCATTTGTGAGGGACTCGCTACCCGACCAGGACGTTGGCGAAAACCTGCCAGGCCAGCAGCGACTTGGCGACCAGGCTCAACACGATGTACGCCTTCTCCCCGAAGACGTAGCTCCGCCACGGTCCAACCCGCTTGTACTGCAACACCATGTTGACCGCGAACGAGTTGAAGGCCAGGAACAGCGAGACGATGATGACGTAGACGAAGCCCGGTGGCCCCTCGCCGCGAGCCTCCGACGAGGCGATCTGCAGGGCGATGATCGCCCACGGCACGGCGCCCGCGAAACAACCGTAGATGTACGGCATCCAGTTCACCTTGCCCGTGCTCGGTCGGCTGATCGCCTCCTGCATCAACCCGAAGAAGAGCATGCAGGCGTTGACCCCGGCAATCGCGATCAGGGCGCCGATGTCGGAGACGCCGGTGATCATCGCGATCAGCACGATCATCAGCGAGGCGCTGACCGAATACTCGATCCAGCGCGCGTCGTTGCGCTCGTTGGCGAGCATCCCGTTGTACCAGCGGTTCACTCCCGGCGCCGCCATGAGAAGGTGGTCGAGCGCCGCGAGGAAGAGGAAGAGCGCCACCGCCGGACCCAGCGCCACCCCGAACCACGCCTCCTGGGCGGGGTCCGTGCCCGGCGGACCGGTCAGGAACGACCGCGTCACCGGCAGCGAGAAATCGTTGCTCAGGGCCAGCATCGCGACACCCTGGACGAGGTGGATCAGGCCGATCACGACGTTGTAGAGCCGCAACCGGCTCGCGGCCGCGTCGACTTCCGCCTCGGCCCCCGCCGCAACTCCAGTGTGTACCGCACTCATGAACGTGGTCCCTTCTGGACGTGAGTCCTCCGCTCCCACGTCATGCCAGTCGCCATTACCACCTGCCGGTTCCCGAAATCGTAGCATCAGCCTCGCGAATCCTTTTCCCATATTCGTCGTTGACCACTATGATCGAGGCACACGACTGACACCATCGGGGGTATCCATGCTGGCTGCGGCCCCAGACCATCGCCTCCGGGCTCACCGCCCCGACCGCGACGACCCCCTGCCCGCGCCGC
>JBGTNF010000461.1:0-3032 GCA_041743205.1 Thermomicrobiales bacterium
GCGGCGCAGGAGGCGACGCCGGTGGCGAGGCAAGACACATTGGCGGCCGAGGTGGTTGCCGCGTTCGGCGGCTTGCCCGGCCACAAGGCGCTCAGGTTCTGGGCTCCGGCTGACGCCGGGTACGCCGAATGGTCAGTCACGCACAATCCGGACACCTACCTCTTTTGCGCCAGCTCGTTCAAGGCCTACGTGCTGGCGGAGTTCCTGCGCCAGGCCGAAGCCCGCATCGATCCCAACGGCGAGACGACGCCGGGCGACCAGCTCAACGCCGCGCTGGCTGAAGAACTGGTCCTGGACGATACCGTCTACTCGCCCGGGGCCCCGGTCTTCAACCCCCCGAACCTGGCCGGCACGGTGTCGGCGCGAACGGTCCTGGAAGCCATGATTTCGCACAGCGACAATACGGCCACCGATATGGCGCTCGAGCATGTGGGCCCTGACAACGTGCGCTCGTTCATCGCCTCGATCGGCCTGACGGGGACACGCATTCCGGAGAGCACCCGGCAGTTCTTCGGTTACGTCGCTGGCGATCCGGAGTGGGAAGGAATCTCCTGGGATTCGCTGATGTCGCTTCTGACCTCGCCAGACCCACCGCCTCATCCTCCGCGACCCATCGTCAATGACGAGATCACCATGGTCAGCTCGCCGGACGACTTCGTGTCGTTCTACTCCCGGGCGCTGCAGGGGGAGTTCTTCCAGTATCCGGAAACACTCGCCGTTTTTCGGGCAATCCTCTCGCTGGCGGACGCGATCGCCCTCGCGATGCCGCTTGGCGTCAGCGCCTTCCTGAAAGGCGGCAGCATCGACTTCGGCGTCGATCATGCGCTATCCGTCGCGGGCGGCATGTGGATCCCCCAGCGCTGGGTCTATTTCAGCTTCCTGATCAACTGGACGGATGACGAAGCCGGCCTGGTGGCAGACGTCCAGGCGCCGTTCATCGCCGCCGCCAACACGATGTTCACGCTCGTCCGGGACCGGCTCGGCGGCTAGGGCCAGGGCCGGCTGGCATCGTCGCGACCGCCACCCTGATCCTGAGCAACGTCGAGGGCCTCACGCTCGCCTTCCTCGCCAACACGCTGCCGGCCGACGTGGTCGGGTTCTTCGACGCCCTGCGGTCCACCCTGGTCGCCGCCGCCGCGGCCATCGAAAGCTGGCCGGACATCGACCTCTTCGAGACTGGCGCATAGCGCATAGGAATGCCACGCCGTTGCGCATACGAAGGATGATCGCCATGAATGTACCCCGACGCAGTCCACAGTCCCATCGTTGGTCACGCCGTGCCGCCCTCCAGGCCGGCGGGGCCAGCCTCGCCGGTCTCAGGTTCGGCGCCGCCCACCTTGGGCTCGCCCAGGCGCAGGATGGGACCCCACGGGCCGCCACGCCTGAATCATCCATGCTCCTCACTGATAGCTTGGTCCAGGCATTCGTCACCGATGTCGAAAGCGCGCTGGCGACGTTCCGCGTTCCGGGCGCGGCGGTGGCGCTCTTCGAGGGCGACCGGGTCGTGTACGCGGGAGGCTTCGGCGTCGGGAACATGGCAACCGGAGCGCCCGTCACCGACCGCACCCGGTTCCGGATCGGGTCCAACACCAAGTCGATGACCTCCCTGCTCGTCGCCACGTTCGTGGACGAGGGCCTCCTCGCCTGGGACGACCTCGTGATCGATCACTGGCCGGAGTTCCAGGCTCCCACTGCCGGGTTGACCGGCAGCCTGCGGGTGCGCGACCTGATGGGCATGGGCTCCGGAATCGAGGAGTCGCCGACCATCGAGTTCTTCATGTCGGGGGGCGGCGACTCGGCGCCCGATGTCCTGCGCTCGATCCCCTATCAGCATGTCTTCGCGCCGCCGGCCACCGCGTATGCCTACAACAACACCCTCGTTTGCGCAGCCGCGTACCTTGGGCCGATCAGCCAGGGTGTTTCGCTCGATGCGCTCGAAGGGGTCTACGCGACGCTCCTGGCCGAGCGGATCTTCGCCCCGATCGGCATGGCCGACGCCACGATCCGCGACGATCCCCGTGCCCTCGGCAGCGATTATGCCGTCGGCTATGTGTATGACGTGTTCGGCCAGCCCGGGACCGTGCCGTTCGTGAGCATTGATGGGGCCGCACCGGCAGGCGCAGGGTTGGCCAGCGCGGCCGATATGGCCCGTTACCTCCTGACCCAGATAAACGGCGGCGTCACGCCCGATGGCGCCCGCATCGTTTCTGCCGCCAACCTGGCCGAGACCCACACGCCCGGCATCACCGTGGAGCCGGGCGCGCCCGGCGGGTTGCCGTCACTCCTGCTTCCCGATACCACCGCCATGCACTACGCCCTCGGCTGGTTCGATCAGACCTTCGTCGATGGCCGCCACCTGCTCTGGCACTCCGGCGGCATCGATGGCTTCGGCTCGCTCATGGGCTTCTTCCCGGACGAGCGGGTCGGCTTCGTGTTCCTCACGAATCTCGAGCCCGCCAGCAGCGGCATCTTCAATTTTTCGATCCAGGCCAGCCTGCTGAGCCGGCTGTTCGGGTTGAACCCGGACCTGCCGGAGTTGCTGGAAAGCTTCGTGCCGGTGGTCGACGAGCAACGGGCGCAACTCGCCGCCCGTACGCGGCCCATCCTGCCCAGCGAGGTTTCGGGTTTCCTGGGACTCTACAGCGACGGCTTCGCACTACGGCTCGACGAGGCCGGTGGCTTGTGGCTCGACCACGACATTCGCTCCCTGCCCCTGCTGGCCCTGGCCGATGGAGGGTACATCGTGGTGAACGGTCCCGGCGTGATCCAGGGGCGGGCCGTGACGCTCGCCAACGACGACCGTGGGCAACCCACGATGACGATCGAGGGTTTCGCCCCTGTCCGCTGGCTGACGGGCGGATAGGGATTTTCCTTTCGCTTGGTCCACATGGAACGGAGAACATTGATGACCGCACGACACCCCCTGACCCCCTCCCAACGTCCCTCCGCCCTGGTCACGCCACGCCGATTCACCCGCCGCAAGCTGGCCGGCGTCTCCGGGGCCGCCCTGGCTGGCGTGGCGCTCGGCGTCG
>JBGTNF010000462.1:0-4980 GCA_041743205.1 Thermomicrobiales bacterium
CAGTGTCGGCACGAATACGGTCAGCAGCCGCCTCGCCAGAAACCCGATCATTTCCGCCTCACCCGTATCCGTATTCGACCTACACAAAAACAGCCGTCATCCTGAGCTGCCCCTGCGGGCTGCGAAGGATCCCGGCCCCGCTGGATACGGCGCAGCGAAGCGATAGCCGGTATTTGCCTGGAGGCCCCGCATGTACCGGCTATCGCTTCGCTGCGCCGGGAGATATCGCTCCGCTGCCTCGTTCCTCGGAATGAAGGTTTCGGAAGCGTCACGATACGAAGGTCCACAAGTGCCGGCCACTCGACGACCGCGCCGCTACCCATGCTACCCATGCTACCCTGTCGCCATGATCCAGCCACGCACGGCCTGACGGCCAGCCCCATCTCCCCAGATAATCATTGACCAAGGAGAAACGCGTTGAACGCCAACGCTGCCAGCACCGTGCGCATCATTCCTCTCTCGCCTGCCCATGTTGACGCCATCGACGCTCTCGCTCGCTGCCTTCCCGCCTGGTTCGGGATCGAGGAGGGACTTCAGGACCTGCGGGCCGCCGCCGAGCGCGGCCCTGGTTATGTCGCCATAATGGGTGACGCCGTGGCCGGGTTCGTCACGCTCGACCGGCCGTTCCCCGAGACCCTGGAAATCACCTGGATGGCGGTCGCCCCGGACCGCCATCGCCAGGGCATTGGCCGCGCCCTGATCGAGGCCGTCATCGCGGACGCCCGCGCTTCAGGCGCCCGGTTCCTCCACGTCAAGACGCTCGCCGACACGCATCCCAGCCCGGAGTACGCCCAAACGCGCGCCTTCTACGGGTCGATGGGATTCGAGCGGCTGATCGTCCTGCCCGATCTTTGGGGGCCGGTGAACCCCTGCCTGCTGTTGGTCCGCCCGGTGTGACCAGGGAGCGCCGGTTTCGTCGGCACCCACGGGAGGCCACACGGGGCCTCCCCTACCAACATCAGGCCAGCTCGTACTGCGCGGTCAACGGAGCCTGTCCTGAGCGTCAGCGAAGGCAGCGAAGCGAGTGCCGTCCACCACCGCCCTACGAAACGGTCGTGTCCGCCAGCGTCTCCCAGGTTTGCGCCGCGGTCGGCACGAAGCCGGAGACGTTGTCCCGCGTCGCGAAGTAGGCCACCCGTGTGCTGATGAAGATCGCCGGGGCCGCGTCGGCGATCTCGACCTCGACCTGCTGGTACGTGGCCCGCCGGGTTTCGGCATCGGCGGTGGTGCGGCCAGCGTCGAGCAGGCGATCCACTTCCTCGTTCGAGAACTGGAAGGCGTTGACCGAGGCGTCGGTGTAGAAGGCCGGGTAGAGGGCCCGGTCGGGATCGTTGCCCGAGCCGTTGAACGAGACGAAGGCATCGAAATCGCGGGCCAGCCAACGCTCGATGAACGTGCCCCACTCCACCTGTTCGAGCTCGGCGGTGACGCCGATCGCTTCCAGCTGGTCCTGGATCACGAGCGCGATGCTCACGAATTCGGGATAGAGCGTGCCGACCAGGATCCGGAACGTGAGGTCCGGTTGCCCGGCTTCCGTCAGCAGCGCGCTGGCGGCGTCGGTATCGACTTCGTAATTCGGCAGTTGGGCGATGGGCTGCGCCCAATCGCCGAGGGTCGGCACCACGGGACCGGTCGTTTGCCCTTTGCCGAAGAAGACCGTGTCGACGATGGCCTGGCGGTCGATCGCCTGGCTCAGCGCCTGGCGCACCTCCCTGGTGTCGAACGGCGCCCGCAGGCAGTTGAAGCCCATCAGGTAGTAGTCGGTGGTTTCCTGTTCCAGCATCACGACGCCGTCGCTCGACGTCGCGGAGTCGACCGAAACCGGGTCGGCCAGCGTGGTCAGGTGAACGTCGCCGGTGCGGACCGCGGCCAGGCGCGAGGCTTCGTCCGGCAGGATCCGGTACGTGACCTGGTCGAGCTTCGGCGTATCGGCTTCCCAGTACGAGCCGTGGCGGACGAGGATGGTTTCGACATCGGCGGTGGCCGATTCGAGCTTGAAGGCGCCGGTGCCGACCATCGTCGTCGCGAAGTCGATCGGCTCCGCGGTCATCGGCAGGATCGAGGAATAGGCGGAGGAGAGGGTGGCGAGGAACGGGCCATAGGGCGAATTGAGGGTAAAGGTGACCGTGCGGTCGCCGTCGGATTCGATCGTCTCGACCGGCGCGAACTGCGTGGCCCAGGCCGACGCCGTGGCTTCGTCCTTGATCCGGTCGAAGGTGAACTTCACGTCGTCCGCGGTCAGCGTCTTGCCGTCGTGGAACGTCACACCCTGGCGCAGGGTGAAGATATACGTAAGTTCGTCGGGCGTTTCCCACGACTCGGCCAGCGATGGTTGCGGCTGGCCGTCCACATCGAACACGACCAGCCGCTCATAGACGACGGCCAGCAACTCGATGCTCGCCGCGGCGGTGACGAGCGCCGGGTCGTACCCGACGGCTTCGGCCGATTTGCCGATGATGAGCTCGCTGGCGGCCTCCTGGGCCAACCCGCTTGGGACGGACGACGATCCGGCCGCCAGCGCGGCGCTGCCGGCGCCCGCGATCTTGACGAGGTTGCGACGATTGATGGTCATGGCGCCTTCCCCTGTGAATGGACCGGAGCCGGCCTGAACGTGCGCGACCCACGGCAACCTGAACACATCCTGTGTGCGGCCAGTATCGCCCATCACGGCTCCAAAGAGTTGCCCATGCGGGAATCGTGGGGGTGAATCGGCCACCACGCGCCATCCAGCCGTAACGCAGCGCATCGGTCTTGCCGAATTAGGGGGGTGCTACCGTCCACTCCGCACCGGCTCGTCGCATGCGTCACCACCGATCGTCGGCGATCCCCGCCCTGATCACCGGTCCCGGATGTGCTCATCCGTCATCGCCAGCGCCGTGGCGACCGCTTCCTCAATCGTCGACTCCCGGCCGGCGGCCCAGGCCACCGCGAACGCCTCCTCCCCAATCGCGGCCCGGATCGAGTCCCCAATCAGCGCATTCGTGGCCTGTTCGCCAGGGGAGAGGGAACGGCCCAGGGCTTTCCGGAGCGCCGCCGCCGCGCCCAGCAGGCGCGCGGCCTCTGCGGTCGAACCGACACCGCCCAACCCTTCCAGCGATTCCGCTATCCCGTCCCGGTCCCCGAGCGCCACGTAGAGGCCCAGTGCTTCCTGTAACAGCCCGAATGAGCTTGCCGGTTGGCCCCGAAGGACATTGATGACCCCAAGATTGCTGAGTGACCAGGCCACGCCCCGCTCGTTGCCAATCTCACGGTAGAGCGCAAGCGCCTGGCGGTGCAGATCCATCGCGTCATCGAGATCGCCGCGCTCCCAGGCCAGGTTTCCGATATTCGTCAAGACCCCGGCGATGCCCCGTTGATTCCCCGCATCTCGAAACACGGCCAATGCTTCGCTGTAGTGTTCAGCGGCACGGTCGAAACCCTCTGCCCCGGACATCAGGACGGCGTCGCCCAGGGCGTTCAATGCACGCGCCACACCGTTCCGGTCGCCAATCGAGCGGGAACACTCCCTCGCCTCGATCGCCGAATCCCGGGCGCCATCCTGATCGCCCTGGAACATGGCGAGGGTCGATGCGCCGCGCAGCGCCATGGCGCGCTCACTCGTCGGCGCCGCTGAACCAGCGGCCAGCGACCGATCCAGCCAGCCGCGCCCTTCACTGAAATGCCCCCGGGTGTACCAGAACCCCCAGAGGTTGGCCACCAGGCACAGGGCTGTGTCGGGGTCATGCTCAAGCGTCCACGTTATGGCGGATCGCAGGTTGTCGTGCTCGGTTTCCAGCCACTCGAGCCACTGCCGTTGGCCTGGGCCGGTGAGGGCCGGTTCCGCTTGCCGGGCGAAAGCCAGGAAGAACGCCGCGTGCCGTTCGTGCGCCTCGTTGGCCTCCCCACTGGCCCCAAGCTGTTCGATACCAAACTCGCGAACCGTCTCGAACATCCCAAAGCGCGGCTCCCCGGCCGTCCCGGTCTGCCGCACCAGGCTCAGGTCGACCAGCCGGCCGGGTCCGGCAAGGACATCGGCATCCGGGTCACCGCTCTTGGCACTGCCAGCCACTGTTTCGATCGCGGTCAGGCTCACCCCGCCGCGAAACACGGACAACCGGCGGAAAAGCGCCTGCTCGTCCGACGTCAGCAAGTCGTAACTCCAGGCGATCGTTTTCCGCAGGGTCTGCTGCCGCAGCGGCAAATCCCGGGCGCCACCCGTCAGCAGCGGCAAACGATTGGTGAGGCGGGTCAGCATCGCCTCGGGCGGCAGCAGGCGCACCCGGGCCGCGGCCAGTTCGATCGCCAGCGGCAGCCCATCGAGCTGGCGGCAGAGTTCGGCGATCGCGGGCGCATTTTCGGCGGTGAGACTGAAATTGAGGTCGGCATCCTCGGCCCGTTCGATGAAGAGCCGCACGGCCCCCACCGTTGCCAGGCGGGACATCGTCGTCACCTGTCCGGAATCCGGCAGCGCGAGTGGCCCGACCGCCATTTCCCGCTCACCGCGCAGGTGCAGCCGCTCCCGGCTCGTCACCAGGATCACCAGGTAGGGGCAACTGGCCAACAGGCTGGCAACCAGCAACGCGGCGGGCAGGATGTGCTCGAAGTTGTCGAGCACCAGCAACAGGTGGCGATCACGGAGCGCCTCGTTGAGCGAGTCGGACAGGGATTGGCCGCCGCTCTCCTTGATGCCCAGCGCCGCCGCGATCACCGACGCGACGAGCGCCGGTTCCCGCACCGGCGCGAGCTCGGCCAGCGAGAAGCCATCCAAGAAGCGATCGCTGCCCTGGAGTTCACTGGCGGCGGCCAACGCTAGCCGGGTTTTGCCCACCCCGCCGGGCCCGGTCAGCGTTACCAGCCGCACGTCGTCACGTCGGAGCAGACCCCTCACCCGCTCGATGTCGGCGTCTCGTCCCACCAGCCGCGTTGGCGGCGCGAGGGTGGTTCCGGCTCCACGTCCCGTCGTCAGGGCTGGCGACGCCAGACTGGGGGAGGCCAGCTCCG
>JBGTNF010000463.1:0-10640 GCA_041743205.1 Thermomicrobiales bacterium
CCAGCACGCTCGGGTGACCGTGGCGCATCCAGGAGACCGTCATCCAGGTTAGAGCCCCCATCGACGCGGCGATGGTCGTGACGAGGAAGGCCGACGCGGCCTGGCCGTTGGCGGCCAGCGCGCTGCCGGCGTTGAAGCCGAACCAGCCGAACCAGAGGAGGCCGGCACCGAGCACCGTCATGGTCAAGTCGTGCGGATCGGTTTCCTTCGTGCCGAAGGTCTTGCGCCGGCCGAGGACCATCGCGGCGACCAGGGCGGCGACGCCCGAGGAAATGTGGATGACCGTGCCGCCGGCGAAGTCGATTGCGCCGAATTCGGCCAGCCAGCCGCCGCCCCAGACCCAGTGGGCCAACGGCGCGTAGACGAAGGTGGACCAGAGGATGCTGAAGACGACGAAGGCCTTGAACCGCTTGCGCTCGGCGAAGGCGCCGGTGATGAGGGCCGGGGTGATGGCGGCGAACATCATCTGGAAGGCGACGAAAGCGAAGACCGGGATGCCCGTGGCCTCGCTGTAGATATCGCCGGGGGCGATGCCGCGCAGCCCGATGTAGTCCAGACCGCCGATGATGCCGCCCTTGTCCGGGCCGAAGACGAGCGTGTAGCCCCAGAGCACCCAGACCACGCTGATCAGCGCCAGGATGAAGAAACTGTGCATGATGGTCGAGAGCACGTTCTTGCGGCTCACGAGACCACCGTAGAAAAAACCGAGGGCCGGGGTCATCAGCATCACGAGCGCCGCTGATGTAAGTACCCAGGCGGTATTCCCTGCATCGATCATCGATCGTCCTCCACTCCGGTGATAGGAACCAGCGCCGTTGAAGCGCCCAGCCGAACTTCAACGGTGCACACTTTGCACAATTCACACGGCGATGTGTGGAGTACATGCAGTGTAAAAAGCGGGGAGGCGCCGCAACTAGGTGCATTCCTCACGAATCGAATCGCGGAAATGGTGCATGTTGCACAGTACGTGCAGGCAAGGCTGGATTTTCGGCCTTTTCAACGGACCTTCGGCTCGGTGGTCTACGGAAAGACGCCTGGCGGAACCGTTTCCGGCCCTTGACACAGGCGCTGGACGCGTCGGCGGAGCGATGAAATGATGGTCTTCGTGCGCTGCGCCCATATTGCCTGCCCGGAAACCGGCAACCACGCGTGGCGCGGCTGGATCTCCTTCACGTCGAACGACCCCAATCATAGGAAAGGCTCGACTCATGGATGCCTTGAGCGGCGTGATGCCGATTGCCCCCACCACCTTTGCCGACGACGAATCGCTCGATCTCGCCAGCCAGCGCCGCGCCTTCGATTTCCTCGTCGATGCCGGGGTCGATGCGATCTGCATCCTCGCCAACTATTCCGAGCAGTTCGCCCTGACCGACCGGGAACGCGAGGAGCTCCAGGACCTGGCCTTCGACCAGGTCGCGGGCCGGACCCCGATCATCGTCACCACCAGCCACTACAGCTCCCGGATCGCGGCCGAGCGCAGCCGCCAGGCGGAACGGGCCGGCGCCGCCATGGTGATGCTGATGCCGCCTTATCACGGCGCCACCCTGCGCGTGGACGAAGCTGCCGCCACCCGCTTCTTCGAGACCGTCGCCGCGGTGATCTCGATCCCGATCATGATCCAGGACGCGCCGATGAGCGGCATGACGCTCCCGGCGGAGTACCTTGCCCGGCTCGCGGAAACCATCCCGAATGTGCAATACGCCAAGGTGGAATCGGCCAACGCCGCCGCCAAGCTCCGGCGGCTGGTCGAGCTGGCGGGCGCCGCCCTGCCGGGCCCATTCGACGGCGAGGAGAGCATCACGCTGATCCCCGACATGGAGGCCGGCGCCACCGGCACGATGCCGAGCGCGATGATTCCCGAGGTTCTGAGTGAGGTGGTGCGGCGCTGGCTTGCGGGCGACGGGGCCGCCGCGACCGCGCTGTGGGAGCACTGGCTGCCGATGATCCACTACGAGAACCGGCAGTGCGGCCTGCGCGCGACCAAGATCCTGATGAAGGAGGGCGGCGTCATCGCCAGCGAGGCGACCCGGGCGCCCTTCGGCCCGGTCCCGCCCGCCATCCGCGAGGGCCTGGTCGCCCACGCCCGGCGCCGTGACCCGCTGATTCTCCGCTGGGCGGAGGGGTGAACGACAGTGCTTGCGGTGACCTTCGCGTGCACCACTACTATTGTCATTCCGAGCTGCCCCTGCGGGCTGCGAGGAATCTCCCGCGAAGCGGGATGGGGCAGCCAGCAGCGAGGGTTGCGTACCGAAGTACCGGCTTCGCCGGGGGTCCCTCGCAGCCCGCAGGGGCAGCTCGGGATGACGGTTGGGGAGCAGTTACGGAATACGAAAGTGCGCCCCGGCCACAGACCCGATTGACGCATGACAATGTTGACCGTAGCCCAAGTATGATGAATGGATAAGTGCATGACCCACGAAACGCCAACCCTGAAATCGTCCACGCCGGAAATGGTTGTCGACCTGCCGAGCCAGACCGGCGAAGGCCCACTCTGGAACCGGGCGGAGCGTAAGCTCTACTGGCTCGACATCCCGCCGGGCCGCCTCTACCGCTTCGATCCGGAGTCTGGCGAGAACCACCTCGCCTACCAGCACGATGCCGCGATCGGCGGCTACACCTTCCAGGCCGACGGCTCGATCCTGCTCTTTTGCGCGCGTGGCCAAATCCTCCGCTGGCAGGAGAACGAAATCACCACGATTGTGGACGAGATTCCAGAGGAGGCCGAGGGGCGGTTCAACGACGTAATCGCTGGACCCGATGGCCACGTCTATTGCGGCACGATGCCGGCTGCCAATGGCCGGGCGCGTCTCTACCGGCTCGAACTCGACGGCAGGTTGACCACGTTGTTCGACGACATCGGGCTCTCCAACGGGTTCGGTTTCAGCCCGGACAACCGCGTCATGTACCACACGGACACCGTCGAGCGGGTGATCTACCGGCTCGACTATGCGGCGAGAACCGGGGACCTGAGCAACCGGGAGGCGCTGATTCGGGTTCCAACGGGCGAAGGCGGGCCGGATGGCATGGCCACCGACGCCGAAGGCGCGATCTGGTCGGCGCGGTGGGGCGGCCACGGAATCTACAAGTACGGCGATTCGGGAAAGCTGCTTGGGAAGATCCCGATCCCCGTGCGCAAGGTTTCCAGCCTCACGTTCGGCGGCGACGACCTGGGCACGGCCTACGTCACCACGGCCGGCGGCGACAGCCGGGGCGAGGTCGAGGGGGCACTGGCGGGCTCGCTGTTCCGCGTCGACCTCGGCGTCACGGGCCGCCCGGCGTTCCTCTCGCGGATTGGGCAGTAAACAACGCCGGCAACCGTAGGGTTGCCGAGCTTGTCTCGGCCCGTGCGAACGCCTGCACGATTATCGCGCGGTTGGACACGAGGTCCGCAGCCGCACGAGACGGTTGGAACCTGAAAATAGGTGTCGCGCGGGCCGACACGCAGGTCGGCCCCTACGGTCGCGGCGCCGGATCAGTTGCGAAAAGCGGTGCGGACGATCAGGACGCCGTCTGGCACGCCTTCATTCGGGTGGGCCTTGCCCTCGAACTCGATCGACACGTAGCCGTTGTACCGCTGCCCTTCGAGCAGGCTGGCGACCTTCGCGTAGTCGATGTCGGGGCTGACCAGCAGGCCGCCGCCAAGGTAGACCTTGGCGTGAAGGATCGCGAGATCGGGGAAGAAGACTTCCATCTCGGCGTAGGGATCCGGCATCTGGAAGAAGTTGCCGGTATCGAGCACGTATTTCAGCCACGGCGAATCGACGGCGTCGTGGATGCGCTTCGTTCCGGCAGCGGTGCCGGTCAGGCCCCAATGGTTCTCGAGCACGAGGGTGACGCCTTTGGAGCCGGCGTAGCTGGCCCCCTCGCTCAGGGCCTCGATGACCCAGGCGTAGCCCTGGTCCTCGGTGTAGCCGGTCGGCGGCGGTTCCTCGCCCTGGTTGTCCCACATGTCCATGAAGTTCTCGAAGGTGTTCCAGCGGCCGCCCATGGCGCGCACGAACGGGGCGCCGAGCGCCGCGGCGGCATCGACCGCCGCCTTGAGCTTGTCCAGCTCCTCGGTGCGCAGCTCCGGCGTGAGCTGGAGCGGATTGTGGTTGGCCGCCACGGTCACCGGCGTGATGCCATGCAGGGAGGAGTACTGGTGCAGCTCGTGCAGCGCCTCCGGGGAAGTCTTGCCGTTGATGGCAAGGTGCTGCCA
The DNA here is from genome assembly GCA_041743205.1 of Thermomicrobiales bacterium. GTDB lineage: Bacteria > Chloroflexota > Chloroflexia > Thermomicrobiales > UBA6265 > JACCYX01. The sequence goes on from JBGTNF010000463.1 coordinate 4,199, forward strand.
CAGGAACTCGATGCCGTCGACGCCAAGGTCGGCGCAGCGGTCGATCATCTGCTCCAAGGTCGGCGCCGCGGCGCCTTCCGGGCCGCCGCCAAAACGATGGAATGAATAGGACGAAATTGCGATCTTGATGGCCACGCGTGGGTCACTCCTGGGAAATCGGTCTGGATGTTCGGGACAGGCGCCGGTCGCCAGGACCCCGCCAGAGCATCCCACCGATTGGCCCGGGTGTCACGCGACCCAACGGCGGCGGCTACGGAGCGGCGCGCCAATAGCGGCCGTGACGCTCGCGGAATTCCTCAACCGTCTGGCCGTACCAGAGGAGGTCGACATGAGCGCCGGCGATGAAGACGGCGCGGCGGATGCGGCCTTCGGGCTGGAAGCCGAGCGCCTCGTGCAGGCGGATCGATGGCTCGTTGACGGCGTACACCCCCACGTTCGCCTTCTGGTATCGGCGCTCCTGGAAGTAGTAGCGCAGCACCAGGCAAATCGCCTCTTTCGCGTAGCCCTTTCCCCGATGCTCGGCGAAGACGTGCAACCCGTAGCTCAGCACGCCGGACCGCGGGTCGCAATCGTGTGTGGCGATGCCCCCGACCAGCTCGCCGGTGTCGATCGATTCCATCTGGAACGTATAGGTTTCGTCGGCAAAACCAGTCTGGGCCTTCGTCCTGGCCCAGTCCTCGACGCGGGCGAGCGAGCCTGGCGGGTAGATCTGGTCGATCAGGCCGTAGTCTTCGCTGAGGTTGAACCGAAAGTGCGCTTCGGCGTCCCTGGCCTCCACGCTGCGCAGCCGAATGCGCGTTCCGTCCCAATAGTTGGCCATCTCCCGGCGTCCCATCCTGTCCTGCAGCGGTCGATCGCGCGAAGAGCGACACAATTACGCGCCCGGCGCGGTATTCTAGAAGCTCACAGCCTGCGATGGCCTGACGATGGCCCTCGCGCCCATGATAACGGGAACGCAGACGTGGACGACCAGGTCATCAGCCAAACCGATGTAATCCAGCACGAGGCCGGCCACGTCCGCGAGGGCAGTGAGGGCGTGGCGCGCGTCGTCGAGTTCGCGCGTCAGCTGGAACGCCTTCGCGACGAGCGCGGCTGGTCCAAAGCCGATCTCGCCAAACGCTCGGAGCTGGACCCCAGCTCGATCACCCGCTTCGAGCAGGGGTCGCGCAACCCGGACCGCGACACCGTGCTGCAACTTTCGGCGGCGATGGCCTTGCCACTGATCGAGCGGGACACGTTGCTGGCCGCGGCGGGCTATCGCTCCGAGATCTGGGACGAACCGTTGCTGATCGATCTCTCGCACATCCTCGCCGATCGCGATCTGCCGATCGCGATCCGGGAAGAGGTGAGATCCGTCCTGCGCATGGCCATTGCGTACGGGCGGTTGAAGCGCCTGGAAACTCGATAGCATCGTGGCGGGGCCAGATCGACAGGATCCTCCCTCAGGGAAGCGGGTGGCCCGGATGAACACCCTCCGTCTCTTCACCATCGCGGCGCTCGTGGTCGGCGTTCTCCTCGCCAGTGACGCCCCGGGGTCGTTCCCCAATCCGACCGCCGCGGCAAGCCAGGCCGGGGCCGATTTGCCGCCCGTCGTGCTCGACGCGATCGATCCGTACCGCTGGTCGGAGAGCGCATTGACCGTGGCGCCGGGCCAGGTGATCCAGGTCACGAACCGGGGCGTGACCGCCCACACCTTCACCGTCCGTGAGTGGGGCATCGACGTTTCGTTGCCGACGCTGGAAACCGTCGAGATTGTCGTGCCGCCGGACGTCCAGCCTGGCGAGCAGTTCACGTTCCTGTGCAGCGAACCCGGTCACCAGGAGCTGGGTCACGAAGGCACGATCACGATCGTGACGCCGGAAGAAATCCTCGCCAACCAGCAGCCGGACGGTTCGGACGGCGCCCCGGAACACATCGTGCTCGAAACGCGGGACGATTTCAGCTGGTCCCTGCCCGCGTTCGATGTCGAGGCCGGCCAGTTCATCGAAGTGCACAACACCGGCGTGCTGGAACATCACTTCGTCGTCGACGAATGGGGCATCAACGAAACCGTCTCCTCCGGCGAAATCAAGCTGGTCCAGGTCCCGGACACGGTCGGGGCCGGCCAGCAGTTCGTCTTCTACTGTTCGGTGCCGGGACATCAGGCCGGCGGCATGGAAGGCACGATCACCGTCATCGAGCCGGCAACGACTGGCGGCTCTGGCGGCTCTGGCGACTCTGGCGGCCGCGGGGCGGCGCAACGGCGTACCGAACCAGATCTGGAGCGCTTCCTGCCCGGCGCCAATACCCTCGGCGATGGCTGGTCGCAGGTGCGCACCGGCGACGCCCGGGCGGTGGTGCCAGGGTTCGACACCGCCAGCGCGCAGATTTTTCCGGGCCACGGCCGCGGAGCCACGTACGTCGGTCCCGAAGGGAGCCGGGCGACGATCGTGGTCTTGCCATTCTCCCCAGCCAGCGTTCCGACCAACCAGATCGAGGACGCGATCCTCATCGTGCAGGGCCTGATGATGACCGATTGGGAAACCGAGCTTCGCGATGGGAGCGACATCTCGCCCCCTGTAGGGTGCGATGGCGCGACCCGGGCCGGCGGCGTGACGAGCGTCTACACCTTGCCCGCGGGCTCGACCGTGTGCGAGCTGCGCAGCGCCGGCGTCGCCATCTTCGTCTCGGTCGAGGGCCGATATGCGGACTGGAGCGGCATCGAGGCCGCTGACCAGGTCGTGACCCGCCTCCTGGAGCGGGCATAATTTGTTGATACCGGTAGGGGATATCCAGCGGGGCGGCCCCGCTGGATATCCCCTACCGAGCCTGAAGTCTTCTCCCGACAGACCACCCTATCGATCGTCGGCAGCAAACCCGACGATGCCGAGGCCCTCGACACCGAGGGACGGCGGGTCGAGGTGGACGCTGGTGATGTTGAGCCCGGCGAAAGGCGTGATCCCGAACCAGCGACGCAGATGCTCCTGGGGCCGGTTGTAGCCCTTGATCAACGGCGTGACCCAGGCGACCACCCGCACGTCTTCGATCACCGGCCGCTGGTCGCCCGTGCGGGCCCGATGCCGGGCCACGAACCGAGCCACCGCCGACTTGCCGACGAGCAGGGCGCTTTCACTGACCGCCTGGCTCATCGTCGCCTTGTCGATGATGTCGTCCGCCCCGGCCAGCCGCAACGACAGGCGGAATGGTCCATCATCCGCCTGGGGCGCCAGTTGCGGCGCGAGCACGACATCGACGATGTCCTGCGTGGCCGACAGGTCGGCGCTCATCACCACGTCGCCGTCGCCGGTGTAGGACGGAATGACGAACGAGCCTGCCGGGTAGCGGGTCGTATCCACGTCTGGCAGGTAGCGTTGCTTCTTGAGCAACACGGCCGGGATGCCCGACACGATCGAATACATCGAACCAATGGGATATCCCGACATGCCGGGCACCACCAGCACATCGACCCGCTCCGAGCGCAGGTGATCGGCGGCTTCCGCCACGTGGAGGCCGACGTGATCTGGCCGCGCGGCGGTCTTGAGCAGGCCGCCGTACTCGATGCCGACCCCGCCGCCCGGGAAGATGGCCGGTCGCCCGAGCCGCAGCAACCCACCCAGCATTGCCTGGGATCCAGCCGTGAGCTCCGAGTCCTCAAGGCGGTCCTTCAGCGCGTCGAACGGGATCACGTCAGCCGCCCTGATCGACGGCGTCTCATCGCCCGTCTCGCCGGGCCGTTCGTAGCGCTTCAGGAGCGAACCGTCGTCGGCGACAGGGAGCGCGTCGAAGACGGAGTTTCCAGGGTTCTGGTCGATCATGGCGGGCAGGCAATCCTTTGGGCGAATCGTGATGACGTAATGGACGACGCTCAGCGCTCCTCGCGCACGTAGGGCCGACCCAACTCCGCCGGTTGACCGATCCGCATCCGCCGCGTGCTGAGCGTGGAGACGATGAGCACCACGATCGTGAACAGGTACGGCAGCATGTTGAGGAAGAACGATGAAACCGGCACGTTGATCCCCTGCAGGCGGAATTGCCCGGCCTCGACGGCTCCGAAGAGGAAGGCGCCCGCCGCGACCCGGGCCGGGTTCCAGGTCCCGAAGATGACGAGGGCGACCGCGATCCAGCCGCGGCCGGCCGTGACGTTCTCCGACCATCCAGGGTTGGTGGCCAGCGAAATCACCCCGCCGCCGAGCCCCGCGAAGGCTCCCCCGATGATGACGTAGCGGTACCGGAGACGCACGATGTTCAGCCCCATGGCGTCGGCCGTGGCCGGATTCTCGCCCACGGCGCGCAGGTTCAACCCGGGCCGGGTCCGGTAGATGAACCACCAGAGCGCCGGCACCACAATGTACGCGAGATATACGAGCAAGTTCTGGTTGAAGATGATGTTCCCCACGCCCGGCAGGTTGCCCAGGTATGGGATGTCGAGCCGGGAGAATCGATCCGGAGCCGGTTTGCCCACGAGACCCGCCCCCAGGTACGCTGACAGCCCACCCCCGAAGATCGTCAGCGCCAGGCCCGTCACCACCTGGTTGGCGCGGAAGCTGACGGTCAGCACGGCGTGGATCCCCGCCATCGCGGCGCCGACCGCGACTGCCCCGAGCACGCCGAGTTCAGCCGAGCCGCTCCACGAACAGGCGGCGAACCCGCCCAGCGCGCCCATCAGCATCATGCCTTCGACGCCGAGGTTGAGCACGCCGGACCGCTCGGCCAGCACCTCGCCGAGGGCGGCGTAAAGGATCGCGGCGCCGCTGACCATCGCCGCCGCCAGCACGGACGTCAGGAACCCGATCGTGAACGCGTCGCTCACGACGCCGATCCCGCCGCCGAAACCCGGACCAGGCGATAGCGCGTCAGCAAATCGCCGCCCAGCAGGAAGAAGAGGATGATGCCCTGCAACATGGGGGCGATTGCCGAGGGCAGGCCGAGCGACAACTGGATCTGCTCGCCGCCCACCAGCAACGAGGCGAGCAGGAACGAAACGAGGATGATCCCGAACGGATTGAGACGCCCCAGCCAGGCAACGATGATGGCGGTGTACCCATAGCCCGGCGACAGCTCCCGCTGCAACGAATGTCCGATGCCGGCCAGCTCGGCCATCCCCGCCAGACCGGCCAGCGATCCGCTGACCAGCATCACGATCACGATGTTCCGCGCCGTGGCCATTCCGGCGTACCGCGCCACCCGTTCGCTGTGTCCGGCGATCGAAATCTCGTAGCCCCAGCGCGTCCGTTGGAGCACGACGAACAGGACCACGGCCGCCACGAGGCCGAAAAGCAACCCGAGGTGGACACGAGTCGTGCCCCAGGTCGGCAGGTAGGTCGCCGAGGCAAAGACCACGGTGCCGGGAAAGCCGAAGCCCACCGGATTCTTCCACGGTCCGTGGACGAGCCAGGACGCGAACAGGATCGCCACGTAGTTGAGCATCAACGAGGTGATCGTTTCGTTGACGCCAAGGTACCCGCGCAGCACGCCGGGAATCGCCGCCCAAAGGGCCCCGCCGACCATCCCCATCGCCATCATGGCCGGAATCACGACCCACGGTCCAGCATCCGGCAGGCCGTAGAGCGCGACCCAGGTGGCGAAAATTGCCCCAAAATAGAACTGGCCCTCGGCCCCGATGTTCCACAGCTGCATCCGAAACGCGACTGACACGCCCAACCCGGTCAGCAGCAGCGGGATCGTCTTGACGAGCGTTTCTGACCGCTGGTAGCCCGATCCGAAAGCGCCGTCCGCCATGGCCCGGTAAACCGTAAAGGGATTCTCCCCCGCGCCCCACATGATCAGGCAGCCGACGACCAGCGCGGCGGCGATGCTGAAGATGGGGGCGAGTACCTGGGCCAGCGGAGAGAGCCGGCTGACACGTTCGAGTTTCCAGCCCCCGGTTGCAGGAGGCGGCGCCGGCGCCGCAGACACGCTCATGTCGTCCCCAGTGGTTGAGATTGTTGGCCCCCGCGGCCTTGGAGGATGTCGTCGAGCGGGGTTCCGGCCATCATCAAACCCACCGTTTCCGGGTCGGCGTCGCGCGGCGTCACCGTGCCCATGAGCCGTCCTTCGTAGATCACCGCGATCCGGTCGCAGAGAGCGAGCAGTTCATCCAGGTCTTCGGAAATCAGGAGGGTGGCGGCGCCGCGTGCTCGTTGCGCCCGAAGGACGCCGTGGATGGCTTCCGACGCCCCGACATCGACGCCCCGGGTGGGGTGGACCGCCACGATCGCGGCCGGTTCGCCCGCCAGCTCGCGAGCGATGAGCAACTTCTGCTGGTTGCCGCCGGAGAGATCCCGCAGGCGGGCCGCGTGATCGGCGGGATTGATCTCGTACCCGGTAATCAGGCGATCGGCGAAGCGGTCGATGGCGCGTTTGATCAGCATCGGGCCATGCGCGATCGGCCGCCGCCGGTAGGTGCGCAGAATGGCGTTGCTGGCGAGGTCGAGTGGTCCGACCAGCCCGTCGCCGAGCCGAT
>JBGTNF010000464.1:0-4063 GCA_041743205.1 Thermomicrobiales bacterium
TTACGCCGCCGACGGCTCGATTCAGCCGTTGGCCGCCGAATCGTTTTCGGCAATCGATGATGTAACCTGGGAAATCACCCTTCGGTCCGATCTCCAGTTCCACGACGGATCAGCGGTGACGTCGGCCGCGATCACGCGCTCAGTCGCGTACCTGGCCGCGTCGGAATCCGAAGCATCCGGGCTGTTCGCCGGGATCGTCGATGTCGTCGAGGTCGACGACCTGGCCGCCCGAATCGTGACCGACAGCCCCTCGCCCTGGTTGCCGGCTCAGATCGCCGTCTGGCTGCTGTTGCTGCCGGAGGGGCATTCCCTTGACACGGCGCTGACGGCCCCAGTAGGGTCAGGGCCCTACCGGTTCGACAGTCAGGAGCCGGGCAGTTCGCTCACGCTGACCCGCAACCCGGACTACATCTGGGGCAGTCCGAAGGGCGAACTGCTGGCCGACCGGGTCGTTTACCGGTTCGTGCCGGAGGCCGCGACGCGCATTGCCGACCTCGCGACCGGCGCGGCCCACCTGATCACCGAAATTCCTGCCAGCCAGCTCGAAACCGTCACCGACAGCGGCGCCCTGGCGATCGAAACGGGTGTTGTCGGGTCCGCGTTCATCCGGATCGCCAGCGATGTGGCGCCCTTCGACAATCCGCTCGTCCGGCAGGCGCTCAACTTCGCAATCGATGTCGAGGCGATTGGCCAGGCCCTGGTGTCGCCGGCCACAGCGCGGCTGGCATCGCTCTTCCCCGACGATCGCTCAATGGCATTCAATCCCGACCTCGAACCATATGCCTACGATCCTGAAGCCGCCCGGCGGCTCCTCGAAGAAGCGGGAGTCGGCGATGGGTTCGAGGCGGAGCTCGAAATCACATCAGGGGCGAGTGTCGAAGTCGCCGAGGCGATTGCCGCCCAGCTTGGGGAAATTGGCGTCGCCGTGTCGATTGTGGTGAGCGAGTACACCGACTTCAACGCGACCTGGAACGACGCGGCCGCCCCGGCGCTGCGGATGGCGACCTGGAGTCCACTCTACGATCCGCACACCTTGTTGGGTCTCGTCTTCGATGGCGAAGGGTTCTTGTCCCGCTACGCCAACCCGGAAGTCAACGCCCTGATCGAACAGGCCGGAACTGAAATCGATGTCGTCGCCAGGGCATCGTTGTATCGCGACCTGGCGGCGCTGATGTACCAGGATGCCCCGGCGGTATTCCTCTGGAACCTGGTAGCCGGATACGGCGTGGCCGAATCGACGGCGGCCTGGCGTCCCCGCGGCGATGAGTACGTCCTGGCCACTTCGGTCGAGGGGCCGGCTTGAACGACCAGGCCAGCGACCGCTCTCACGACCTGTTCGACGCAATCGAACGCCGGCAATCCGTACGCTCGTTCCGGACCGATTCGATCGACCGGGACATGGTAATCCAGGCGATCGAGGCGGCCGGCTGGGCGCCATCGCCGCACGGCACGCAACCATGGCGTTTCGTGCTGGTCGAATGCGAAACGGACCGGCGGTCGCTCGCGGAACGGATGGGCGCTTCGTGGCGTAACCAGCTCCGGCTCGACGATTTGCCTGCCGATGTCATTGAGCACCGGGTGGCGCGCAGCAAGGATCGGCTGGAGCGGGCGCCGATCGTCGCGATCCTCTGCCTGTACCTCGGCGATGCCCCCGCGTACCCGGACGCCGACCGGCAACGCGCGGAAACCACGATGGCGGTCCAGAGCCTGGGCGCCGCCGCGCAGAACTTCCTGCTGGCGCTCCACGCCCAGGGACTCGATTCGGGCTGGATGTGCGCCCCGTTGTTCTGCCCGGACCTGATCCGTGATCACCTGGGCCTGGACGCTGCGTTGGACCCGCAGGCGATGTTCCCGATCGGCATCATGGACGCGCCGCCGAAGCGACGCCCACGACGCCCGGTGAACCACCTGATCGTCCCAATCATCCCCGTGCGTCAGGAGCCGTAGGGTTGCCGTCCTGAGCCTGCGAGGGCTCATCTCGGCCCGTTCCGCCGGAAGATTCCTCGCTCGCTCGGAATGACAACAAGGTGGCGCTAAAACACCAACCAGGCGGCGATCAGCCCGAGCGCCAGGACGAAGAGGATAATGCTCGCCACGCCCAGCCCGATGATGTACGCGAGGATGACCCCGAGCAGCAGCAGGATGATGAGCGTGACCAGGTAGTTGCGCTGGAGGGCGCTGAGCGGCAAGGCGTCGCTGCCCATCACCCACGGGTCCGGGGAAGGGCGTATCGCGTCGCCGGCGAGCACCTGGCGTGCCTGACGGATGCGCGTCCGCTGCGATTCCTGTTCATCCGGATCGTTCATGTGCAGACTCCTGTCCCTGGGGCTTCGTCGATCAGGTTGGCGGGATTGGCTCGTGCTGGTCCGAACCGAGGTGCGCGACGTGGGTCCAGAGGAGGACGACGACGATCTTGACGACGCCGGCCAGGGCCAGCATCAGGCCGGTCAACTGGACCGCCGCATTGAGATCGAACACGATTGCCACGACCAGCGTAACGAATCCGGCAATCGTGATGCCATAGGACGTAAGGTGGAGATACCGCATGGTTGTTTCTCCAGGTGACTGCCGCCCCGTTCAGGCGCCGGTTGACTTGTCGGTGCTGGCTGGAATGGGTTCGGCGGTAACGATGAGCCGGTCCGACGAATCGTCGAGCGGTTCGAGTTCGTATCCACCATACATCTGGATGTCCCGAAACCCGGCGACGGTGAGCATCAGTTCGAGCTCGTGGGGATGCAGGTAGCGCAGGTCGAACGCAGATCGGAGGCGGGTGAGCGTACCATCGACCGAGACCCGATCGTACCAAAGCGTGGTGGCGATGACCTGGTCGACGGCGTGGACCTGGCGGAACGACCACTTGTCGACCACGGAGCCATCAGCCTGGTGGCCCGACCATTCGAGAGTGGGAGCCGCGGCCAGGCTCACGAGGTATTCCGGCGCCGGATTGACGATGTCGAGAACGAGGAGTCCGCCCGGCGCCAACCGATGTCGTGCGTTCGCCAGCGCCGTCGCCTGCAGGTCGGGCGTAGGCAGGTGCATGAGCGCATTGAGCGTGAATGCGACCAAACCGAACGGTCCGCCGGGAACCGGCGCGTCCGACTCCATGTCTCCTTCCACCAGGCTGACGTTGTCCCCGAATCCGAGCGGGGTCAGTCGCTTCCGGGCCCGATCCAGCATGGTCGAGGAACGGTCGATGCCGACCACGCTGAAACCGGCCTCCGCGAACGGGGCCACCACGCGGCCAGATCCGCACCCCATCTCAATGATGGGACCGCCCGACACCTCGGCGAATTGCAGGAGCAGGTCGACGTCGTCGTGGAACGGATCGTGCTCCTGATCGTAGAGCTCGGCGATGGCCTGGTAGGGGTCGGCGGGACTGCCTGCGCGTTCATCCATTCAGTGAGTTTAGTGGAAGACCCCATCTTGGGGAGCGTCGGCGTGGGTAGGCCGGGCGTTGTATAGTGCTGAAATGGCGAAGAAGAGCGCGCAGGCCGGCAACTCGACCCCACCCGGAGACCGGGTGATCACGCAGAACCGGCGTGCCTACCACGACTATTTCATCGATGACACGATCGAAGCCGGTCTGGTTCTGACCGGATCCGAGATCAAGTCCATTCGCGATGGCAAGATCACCATCGGCGAGGCCTACGTGCGCGTCGACAACGGCGAGTTGTGGCTGATCGGCGCCAACATCACCCCGTACGTGCACGGCGCCTACGCCAACCACGATCCAGGCCGGCCACGGAAGTTGCTCGTTCACCGCAAGCAGGTCGACGCCTTGCGTGAAGCCACCGAGCGCAAAGGCATGACCCTGGTTCCGGTGCGGGTGCGGATTCGGAATGGGCGGGCCAAGATCGACGTCGGCACGGCGCGCGGCAAGAACCTGTACGACAAGCGCCAGACGATGGCCGAGCGGGACGCCAAGCGGTCGATGCAAGTCGCCGTGAAAGAGCGCTCGCAGTGGTGACCCATCCGTTCTGGTTTCTGATATACTGATCGTTGTTCGAAGCGATTCGAACGAAATGATCTGGGGATGTCCGGTTTCGACAGGGTCGGACGCCAG
>JBGTNF010000465.1:0-5189 GCA_041743205.1 Thermomicrobiales bacterium
AGCCCCCGGCTTGTCCAGGTGGGCCCCCAGGTCCCTCCCGTGGACTACCTGGACAAGCCTGCCGCGAAACCGAGACACCAACCACCCAGGGGGGTCAGTTCTTCGTGTCGCCAGGGGGTCACTTCCCGATGTCGCTTGACAGGCGTCACCATCCGAGCGTACCGGCCGCGGCCTTGAAGGGGCCGCGGAGGTTGCTCGTGATCCAGCCGCCGTAGAAGTCGCCTTCCTGCCGAATCACCTGCTCATCGCCGACGAAGCAGGCTCCGACACGCGCCGGGTAGAACGCCAAGTGGTCACGCAGCGCACGGAACGGCTCGGTCGGCTCGGGGTAGCTCCATGCCGCGGCGATGCTCTCGTCTTGGTCGACCTTCACGGTCCAGTACTGAGCTCGTCCCTTCCATTCGCACCAGGAGCGCCGAGGAGATGGGATCAGCAAATCGGTCCGAACGTCCGCAGGCGGTATGTAGTAGGTCGGCGGGTGACTGGTCTCCAACGCCCGGGACGTCTTCGTCGAGTCGGCGATCACCTGACCACCGAACTCGACGCGAACCCGCGCCTCGCAGCGTTCGAGGCGGGGAGGACGGGGATAGTCCCAGACAGATTCGACCCTCATCGACATTCCCTCACCAACCGTCTGTCAAACGCGTCGAGGATGCGCAATAGCGCACCGCCCCCTGGCACGACCAGTCCTGCACGCCTCTAGCCGTACTTCGCGCCATTACGAAGCGCGAACGAGAGCCCGTGGATCGCGTGCGGGAGCGCCCCAAACATCGTCATACATGGCGCCACCGTCGCGAGGATCCTGGAACAGCTCGTCGTAGCTCAGGGAGCGCTTGCGTGCCCGGCGGAAAATGTCGGCGGTGAAGAAGACGCCGATCAGCAGGATGGTGTGCACTGCGATGGAGGGCCCCACGAGGGCCAGCATGCCGGCGTAGATCGAGAATACCACCGACCACATGTAGGCCAGCATCACCATGAATTGGAACCGCACCATCTTCGGCAACGCCTGCAATGGGTTTCGCTCCGGGTCCATGACGAGGTGGTAGAGCTGTCTGATCATCACGTTTGCTCCTCACTTGTCGGGTGTGGCCTACGAAGCCTCGTCTCGAAGCCGTCGATCAGGCCAGGTGCGCGTTTCATCAGCCGGGACGCGGCGAAGGTGGCGAGAGCACCGAAGGCCATGCCCGCCGCCAGATGCGCCGCTAGATTGAACGAGGTGCGGATCAGCATCACCCGCTCCGGCGACGACAGGTCCGCATCGCCATCCAGGCGACGGCACCGCCAATAGCCAGCCCTTTGGCGAAGGCGGTCGTGGCAACGACGTAGAACAGCACCATCTTCAGTTCCCCAGAGCCGGAGCCGAAGCACCATCCGGCATTGAACCGAGGCCGCCGCTCAACAGGAAAGCGGCCAATCGATCGAGTGCTGCGGACTCATGCCGAAGGGTTTGGCTGACTTCCATCACTCCCCTTTCGCGCATGGCCCCGATACCGTTCCGCGATCAGCTGGAGTGTGGCCGCCTTTCGGGCGGTGGCGCGGGTGTCGTCCATTTCGATCTCCCTCGTAGCGACGCCAACTCTTTTCGTCGATCAGATCTACGGCCAACCCGAGGATACGGATCACTAGCTAGGCCGTTGACAGACCATCTGGTGGCCGAGCCGGGTCGGCGGTCACCGCACGTCAGACCATGCGAGGATGACAGCATCAGGCCCCGTGAAAGTGATTGGCGCCACGAGACGACCTCCAATCGATTGCAGGACATGCTACGACCCCGCCAGCAGGCAGACTACAGGCCGGGTCGAGTGGGCCGCCTGATGCCGAGCCCACTGACCATCTCCCAACAGTCCACGATCCGGCTCGCTATTGATCCGCGATGGAGCAAGCTGCGTAAGCTGAATCTGACGGGCCACACCGCGGCGGCTCGCCAACTCTGCAAATCGACCATCGGAGTTCCACATGCGGATCGCCATCGTGGGCACGGGCATTTCCGGCCTCGCCAGCGCCTGGCTGTTGGGCCAGCGCCACGACGTCACCGTCTACGAGGCGGAGCCGCGCCTGGGCGGGCACAGCCACACCGTGGACATGCCCTGGCAGCGTGGCAGCGTGCCGGTGGACACCGGCTTCATCGTCTACAACCAGCGCAACTACCCCAATCTCACCAAGCTGTTCGATCATCTGGCCGTCCCGACCCAGCCGAGCGACATGTCGTTCGCGGTCAGCATGGACGGCGGGCGGCTGGAGTATGCGGGCAACTCGCTCGCCACGTTGTTCGCCCAAAGGCGCAATCTGCTGCGACCGTCGCATCACCGCATGTTGTGGGACATCATGCGCTTCAATCGTGACGGCAAGCGGTTCCTCATGGATGGTGGGGAAGATGGGACGAGCCTGGCGGCGTTCTTGGAGCGTGGCCGCTACGGCCGCCCCTTCCGCGACCGTTACCTGCTGCCCATGGCCGCGGCGATCTGGTCGTCGTCGCTTGCTCGCATGGGCGACATGCCGGCCGCGACGTTCCTTCGCTTCTTCGACAACCACGGCCTGCTGTCGATCGACCACCGTCCCGAGTGGCGCACCGTGAGCGGTGGCTCCAGGGTCTACGTCGATCGGCTCGCGTCCCAGTCTCGGAACACGGTCCGGTTAGGCTCCCCCGTCGCCATCCTACGGCGCTCATCGACCGGCGTCGAGGTGATCGACTGGCGCGGCGGATCGGTTCGGTTCGATCGGGTGGTGCTGGCGTGTCATGCCGATCAGGCGCTCGCCATGATCCAACGGCCGAGCGCTGAGGAGGAGAGCGTCCTCGGCGCATTTCGCTACCAGACCAACCGGGCGGTGCTGCACCGTGATCCGGCCCTGATGCCCAAGCGTCGAAGCGTTTGGTCGAGCTGGAACCATCTCTCGATTCAAGGGCAGCCCGCGGCAGCACCGGCCGCCACCACCTACTGGATGAACCGGCTCCAGGGGATCGACCCCGCGTGTCTCGCGCTGCTCTCGCTCAATCCGCCGTTCGAGCCGACCGCCGACCGGGTGGTCGCCGAGTTCACCTATGACCATCCGCAGTTCGACGCTGCCGCCATCGCGGCCCAGAAGCGTCTGGGCGAGATCCAAGGGCGCGACCGTCTGTGGTTCTGTGGTGCCCATTGGGGCCACGGCTTCCACGAGGATGGGCTGGTGTCGGGGCTGCGTGTGGCCGCGGCGCTGGGTGTCAGCCCACCCTGGTGGCCGACGGTCGAGCCTCTGCGAGGAGCTGCCGCTTGGACCATGCCGGAGCGTGCGGCGGCGTCTCCCGCGTGATGTCACGTACGGTGCAAAGTGTCGAGACGGCGCCACCCGGTCACCTCTATCTGGGCGAGGTGATGCACCATCGGCTGCGACCCAGGCGCCACCGCTTCGTCCATCGCGTCGCCTATATGCTGTTGGATCTGGATCGTCTCAGCGAACTCGACCGGCGCCTCCGCCTGTTCTCCCACAACCGCCCCAATCTGGTCAGTTTCCAGGACCGCGACCACGGCGCACGAAACGGCTCACCGCTTCGCCCGTGGGTCGAGGCCAGCCTCGCCGAGGCGGGGATCGAATTGGTCCCGGCGCGCATTCTCATCCTGTGCATGCCCCGCTGGCTCGGCCATGTGTTCAACCCGCTGAGCATCTACTTCTGCTTCGATGGTAGCGATCGGCTCCGCGCTACCATCCACGAGGTCAAGAACACCTTTGGTGGTCAACATGCCTACGCCCTGCCGGTCGATCCCGAGCGGTGCGGAGCGGCCTCGATCCGGCAGAGCTGCGCCAAGACCTTCGTCGTCTCTCCGTTCATGGAGATGGCGGCGCGCTACCGCTTTCGGCTCGGACCGCCCGGCGGCGAGCGGCTCTCGGTTGTGATCACGGAGGACGTGGACAGCGAGGCGACGCTGGTGGCGAGCCTGACCGGGCGCAGGCACCAGCTGAGCGATGCCCGCCTGGTGCTGGCCCATCTCCGCCGCCCTACCCACAAAGTGCTGGCGGCGATCCACTGGCAGGCGCTTCGGCTGTGGCTGAAGGGCTTGGCGCTTCAGCCGGCCTGAGTATCGAGATCGCCGTGAACGATCGCCTGCCTCGATCGATGTTGCTGGCCTATGGCGCACTCGGCTTTCCGCTGGCGGCGCTGAACCTGCCACTCTACGTCTACCTGCCGGCCTTCTACGCCGAGGAGATGGGGGTCGGCCTCGCGACCGTGGGCGTGGTGCTGCTGGTCGCCCGCGGGCTGGACACGGTGACCGATCCCCTGATCGGCGAGCTCAGCGACCGCCTGCCGACCCGTTTCGGCCGCAGGCGTCCCTGGTTGGTCGGGGCGCTACCGCTGTTGCTGGTTGCAACTTGGATGTTGTTTTCGCCGCCGGATGGGGCGGGCTGGGCCCATCTCCTGGTATGGAGCACGATCGCCTACGTGGCCTGGACGGCGATGCTGTTGCCGTACGCCGCCTGGGGCGCGGAGCTTTCTGGCGACTACCATGAGCGCTCGCGGGTCACCACGGCGCGGGAGGGCTTCGTGGTGGTGGGCATCCTGTTCGCTGCCGCCCTGCCGGCGCTGCTCGGCATCGATTCCGACGAGCGGGGCCGGATTCTCGAGGCGTTGGCCTGGATCATGGCTTTGGTCCTGCCGCTTTCGCTGCTGGTCCTCCTCCTTCGCGTGCCAGAGCCAGAGAGCCTGCCCCAGACGGGCCTTTCGCTCCGGGACGGGCTGCGGACGGCGCTCCACAACGGGCCCTTCCTTCGGCTCATCGCGGCGTTTCTGCTCAACGGCATCGCCAACGGACTGCCGGCAACCTTGTTCCTGCTGTTCGTCGCCGAGGGCCTGCGGTTGCCGGCGAGCGCGGCCGCGCTGTTGCTGCTCTACTTCGCCGCCGGCATCGTGGCGATCCCATTCTGGCTCTGGCTCAGCGGGCGGATCGACAAGCATCGTGCCTGGTCGGCGGCGATGCTATGGGCCTCGGCCAGCTTCGTCTGGGTGCCGCTGTTGGGACCGGGCGACGTCTGGCCGTTCGCCATGATCTGCCTGCTGTCGGGGCTCTCACTCGGCGCCGATCTGGCGCTGCCGGCCTCGATCCAGGCCGACGTGGTCGATCTCGATCGGCTCCAGACCGGCCGGCAGCGCACCGGGCTCTTCTTCGCGGTCTGGAGCATGGCCACCAAGCTGGCGCTGGCGCTGGCCGTGGGCCTGG
>JBGTNF010000466.1:0-5760 GCA_041743205.1 Thermomicrobiales bacterium
GATCCATCGCGATGCCGGCCAGCATCGAGGGGATAATTGCGCCGAGATTGTTGATCAACGACTGGGTGGCCACCACCTGGGAGCGGGCCGAGGGCCTCGTCCTGTCCAGGAGGACCGAGCGGGCGGCCACGTTCACGATCGCCGAGGCGAAGCCGGCCGGGATCGAGAGCAGCATCGCCACGAAGATCAATGGCGAAACGCCCACCGCCGTGGTCAACTGATCCAGTGGGAAGAGCAACGTGTCGTTCAGGAAGTCGTAGGTTTGCTCCACGAACCCCAGCGCGGCGACCACGAGCGCAAAGAGGAAGAGCGAGAGCGTGGCCAGGTACTGTTCGCCGATCAGGTTGGCGAGTCTTGGCGCCAGCCGGATGCCCATCACCAGCCCCAGCGCCGCCGGGGCGAAGACGAAGACGGTGTTCTCCTTCGAGGTGCCCAGTACGCGCTCCAGGTAAAACGGCATGATCACCACCAGCGCGCTCATCCCCACGCCCACCAGCACGTCGTCGATGATTGCCTCGAAGGTGAAGCGGTCGCCGCGGGCGAACCGCCAGCCATCGCCCAGCATCTGCCGCAGTGACCGCCCCGTAACGCGGCGCCGCGTGCGGTGGTCCTGCAAGGCGGGCAACAGCGCGGTCAGGGCCCCCGCGACCAGCCACAGGGCTCCAGCGACGACGAACACGAGCTTCGGGCCGCCCAGCCGCAGCAGGATCGGGGCGGCGATCACCAGCCCCAGCGCCTGGGAGATAGTCAGCGCGAGGTTGAACATGGCCTGGGCCGAGGTGTACCGGGCCGGCTCCACGATGTCCGCCAGCACGGACGCTTCGGTTGGCGAGTAGAACTGATGGATGATCCAGATGCCGAGGGTCGCGGCGAACACGCCCGCCAGTGACACCTCCGAGCCCACCAGCAGCAGCATGAAGACGAACCGGAAGAGGTTGAGCAAAACCAGCAGGCCACGCCGGGGGACGGTGTCCGCCACCACGCCGGCGGGCAGGCCGAAACCGATCGACGGAATGATCGAGCAGAGCACGAACAGCGAATTGAAGACCGTCCGGTCCGAGAGGTCGACGACCAGGATCAGGAGCGCGTAGAGCAGGGCGCCCTGCGCCGTTTGCGAGAGCAGCCGCGAGAGCCAGAGTACGCGGAAATCGAGATCGGCCAGCAGCCCGGGCAGCTCCGGCTGATCGGCCTTCGACGAACCGGGACGCCGCCGCCGCAACTTGCCGACCATTCCGGGCGTATCGTCACCCGCCATGGTCGGGGTGGGCGCGCCGAAGATGCCGCCGATTGGCTGGATTTCCACGCTGAGTGTCTGGATTGGCACGATGTCGCCGTCCGGCTCGAAGGCGGCATCGGTGGACTGGGCCGCGAACTGCCGCGGGTCGCGTTCGACCGTTTTGCGGGACGGGGTAACGACCGGTCGAGACCGGCGGGCTCGCGCTTTCGGTCCGCCGGAACCCGGCGTTTGGGCGGCTGGCCTGCGCTCGTCGTCAGCGGGGGATCGCGTCATGATCCGGCGCCTTTCCTTGCCCGTACTCGCCAGGCGACCCGTGTCGTCTCACTTGCCTAGCATGCCACGGATAGGCAGCGTGGACCAACCGAGCGGGCAGCGCGCCCTACTCGATGAAAGGCAAAATGTCGCGCAGGCCATTCTCGATCGATTCGGTCACCACATCCCAATCGGGCAGGATGTCCAGGAACGCTGTCAACAGCAGGATGTCGCCAATCAGCAACAGGGTCACCAGCGCCAGCGGGCCGATCAGGCCAAGGTTGGTGAACAACCGGCCGAGCCGCAGCACGTTGAGGCTGAAGATCAGGAACAGCGCCCAGCCGATGCCGGCCAGCGCCGACCCCAGCACGAGCTGGTCCGGTCGTTCGGGGTCGCGCCAGATCAGGACCGCAACATTGCCGATCAGCAGCATCGATCCGGGAATGACCAGCAGGGCGACCAGCCCCCACGAGAGCTGGACCACGCGTTCGCGCGGGATCAGGTTGGAGGCGCGGCGCTGATGCGGCCAGGCGCCTTCGATCGCCGTTTCGATCGCCTGGATGGTCAGGAGGAGCGCCAGGCACAACCCGATCAGCACCCACCAGAGTCGATCGTCGAATGGTCCGAGGGGAATCCGGTCCCAGCTCAGGTCCGGAAGGTCAGGGAAATCGGGCATGGAGGCGGTGGCTTCTCAACAGTCGCGAATCGTCGGGAATGCCCGCCACGGACGGCGCGCAATCGAGGCAGCGTAGCACACGGATTCAGCCGTCGTAGGGCTGCCGAGCTTGTCTCGGCCCGTTATCGCGACCCTCAAATTGAATGACTTGAAGGCATCCGCTGGTAGGGGAGGACCTTGTGTCCTCCCGTTTAGGCGATGCGCACGCGGTCATCCCGGCCACCTGTCATGTCGAACGCCAGCGAGACATCCCAACCCGCTGGATACGCGAAGCGGTACTTTGAGTAGGCGAACCCAGTACCGGCTTCGCCGGGGGGGCCCGCGCAAGCTCGGGATGACGGTGAGAGAGGTGTTATACCGACTCCGGCTAGACACCGGACGTTCCGTAATGGCACGTCATGTTGAGCTTGTCGAGAAATGTTCTCCCGCTGGATCGCCGCAGCGACGGGGCGGGTGATTCAGGAACGTCGAGTGTTCACCCGGAGTTCGTATTCGCAAATGTAGTGGACAGCCCCCTCAATGTACTGGTTGCCGCATCGTTGCCGGGCTGCCCCAAGATTCCTCCTTCGCCGGAATGACAATCGTGGTTACCCACCGGCCGCCCGCAGCAGCGTCTCGCCCAGGCGGCGGATGCCTTCCACGATCCGCGCCTCCGGCACCGTGGAGTAGCTCAACCGGATCGCGTTGAAGCGGTCGGCGTCCGGGTAGAACCAGTGCCCCGGAAAGTAGATCACGCCGTTGTCGGCCGCCTCGGCGGCGAGCTCGGTGGCGTTGATGTGCTCCGGCAGCGTGATCCACACGAAGAACCCGCCGTCCGGCTGCGACCAGGTCACCGTGTCCGGCAGGTACTCGGCCAGCGCGTCCAGCATCGCGTCGCGTCGCGACCGGTAGACGTGCAGCGAACCGGCCACGTGCCCGGTCAGGAAGCCCTCCGCCGCGTGGTGGACGGTGCGCATCATGATCCGGTCGTTGCTGATGTCGGCGACTTCGCGGTTGGCCAGCATCAGCCGGTTGATCTCGGCCGGGGCCAGCGTCCAGCCACAACGGATGCCCGGCGCGATCGTCTTCGAGAAGGTGCCGAGGTAAATCACGTTCGGGTCCAGCGAAACCAGCGGCGCGACCACGGCGCCGTCGTAGCGCAGCTCGGAGTAGGGATCGTCCTCCAGGATCGCCACGTTATGGCGCCGCGCCAGCTCGACGAGGCGCCGCCGGCGCTCCAGCGGCATCGTCGACCCGGTCGGGTTCTGGAACGTCGGGATCGTGTAGATCATTTTGGCGCCCGGCTCGGCGATCAGGGCCGCTTCCAGCGCGTCCATCCGCATCCCGTCGTCGTCCACATCGACCGGGATCGGCCGCGCCTCATACGCCCGGAAGAGTTCGGTGGCGCCGAGGAAGGTCGGATTCTCGAGCAGCACCACGTCGCCCGGGTCGAGGAAGACGCGGCAGGCGAGATCGAGGCCCTGCGTGGAGCCGGAGGTGACCAGCACCCGGTCCGCGCTGCCTTCGATCCCGAGCGGGCGCATCCGGTCCACGATCAGGTCGCGGAGCGGGCCGTAGCCCTGTTGCTCGCCGTAGCCGAGGCACCCCGGCGCCTCGGCCCAGGCCCGGATCGAGGCCTCCTTCATCCGTTCCAGCGGGATCAGGTTCCGGTCCGGCGAGCCGTCGCCGAAGTAGACCGGATCGGGATGGTGCTTGAAGAGTTCGAGGAGTTCCGTCCAGATCGACGGACCGTGAACCTGGTTGCGACGGGCGATGCGCGCGGTCAGCGGGGCTGACGCGCCGGAATGGTCGGATTGGTCATGACGGGCGGTGTCGGTCACGTTCGTGGCCACGGGCGGTGTCCTTTGGGTTGGCTTTGGGCTCGGGTCGTTGGTGGTCTGGGCGCTCGGGAAGTCCGGCGCGGCGGCAGGCCTGTACCGTGCGGGCCCAGGGGCCAGCCGATCAGGCGCTCGTAGGGGGCGCCGTGAGGGCGATCTCGATTCGCTTGTTGCTTTTGCCCTTGGAGCGCGTGCCGGTGACCGTGAGACCGCCAATTTCCCGCGTGTTGCGGACGTGCGTACCGCCATCGGCCTGAAGGTCGAGGCCGACGATCTCCACGGTCCGGATTTCGGCGATGCCCTCTGGCAGCAGGTTGATTTTGGTGCGGATCAAGTCAGGAATCTGGAACGCCGTCTCCCGCGGCAGGATCTGGACCCGGACGTCGCGATCGGCCCGGATCTCATGGTTGGCGCGGGCTTCGATTTCGGCGACCCGCTCCGGCGTGAAGTCGGCGCTGGCCATCTCGAAATCCATGCGGGCGTGATCCGGCGTCATGTTGCCGCCCGTCACCCTGGCCCCGTAGTCGCGATAGACCAGCCCGCAGAGCACGTGGAGCGCGGTGTGCATCCGCATCAGGGCGTAGCGGCGCTCCCAGTCGATCCGGCCCTCGACCGTCGATCCGACCGGTGGCAGGCTGGCGCCCTCGGCCAGCAGGTGGAGCATGCCGGCGTCCGATTTACGGACCTCGATGACGTCACTTTGCCAGCCATCGCCCCGGAGGTTGCCGGTGTCGTGCGGCTGCCCGCCGCCGGTGGCGTAGAAGGCGGTCTGGTCGAGCACGACGCCGTGCGTGTCCGGGTCGACGGCGATGACCGTGGCCTCGAACGCCTGCCGGTAGCTATCGGTCTGGTAGAGCAGGGTCGACCCGCCGCCGTCCTTCGCCATGTGCCTTCCCATCCGTGGACCGCGCACCCCACCGGCGGCCGGTCCTGAGCGTTTGAGCGATGCGTTGATGATAGGGCGCAAACGCGGAACCCGGCAACCTTGCCAGCGTGTCACCGGTGCGCTACTATCGGAGTGTACGTACACACTTGGTGGTGGAGCGAACGGGTTTGGCGGCGTCCGGGCAGGGCGTGAGCGCGGGTCCGGGGCGGAGGTGCAGGTCATGACTATCGTATTGGGGCGAAATGACGTGGCGGAAGTCGAGCCGGATGCGAAGCCGGATCGGCTCGGGATTCGGCGCGATCTCACCTGGGAACAGCGCCGGCGGCAGTATCACGCCGCCCACACGCCCGGCGTCTACCCAACCTGGCAGCCGGATTCGGCGCCGGCGGCCCCCGAACCGGAGCTCGACCCCGACTCCGAAACCAAGTCCCTGGAGGACCCGGTCCGCCCCGGCCTGCTGTGGCTGTACGCCGCCCGGATCGCGCACGCTCGCCTGGACCCATCCACCGTTCGCCGTACCTCGGCGGGGGACCGCATCCTGGTTGGCGATGATGCAGGAGACGAGGACTCCGTACGATCGATGGCGGTGATCGGCGCGGTGGAGCCGATCGGGCGGGGACACGTTGCCCACTACCAGCGGCTCTATCCAACCCTCGATGCCCGGCTGCATGGCGCGGCGGAGATCCAGATCTCCGCACACCTCATCAAGCTGCGCGAAGAGGGACGGGTGGATTAACGCCCCTTAGAATGAACCGACTCTAACGACGAACCGCACGAGGTCCACTTGCGCCATAAAGATTTCATCGAGATTCACGACTACACCAGCGCCGAGGTGATGGAGATCTTTGCGCTCGCCCGGGAGATGAAGGCGGATCCTGCAAAGTACCGGCGC
>JBGTNF010000467.1:0-6855 GCA_041743205.1 Thermomicrobiales bacterium
ACCCCGAGGTCGTCACGCAACTCGTGACCCGCCGCCGCCGCGACGAGCGCCTGGCCGCGCTCACCCAGCGCGAGCAGCAGGTGCTGGCCCTGATGGCCGAGGGCCGGACCAACAACGCGATCGCCGACGCCCTTTTCGTCAGCGAAGGCACGGTCGAGAAGCACATTCGGGGGATCTTCACCAAGCTGGGCCTGGAGGACGCTGAGTCGGTTCACCGCCGGGTCCTCGCCGTGCTGACCTTCCTCCGCCTCGGCGCCGACGAGCGGTGATCCAAGTGCATTCAGATTAACCGTCTTCCGGATTGCCGCGTCCACACCAAATTGTCATTCCGAGCTGCCCCTGCGGGCTGCGAGGAATCCCCCGCGAAGCGGTACCCAGGCACGCGCTGACAGGACGCCGTGGCATGCATACCGGCTTCGCCGGGGGATGTCTCGCAAGCTCGACATGACAGTCCATGGGTGACACGCTCCCACGGCAAACCCGCCCCCGCCGTGGGGGATATCCTCCCCCGAGACTCTCCCGTTCCCCTGCTCCGATTCCTCCCAGCCCGAAGGCACACTCGAATCACGGTCGATCGCGCCAATCGGCGCGTTCCGCAGAGATTCGTGAGGAGTTGTGCATCGTGGCTGTACCATCGTTTTCGCCCCAGAAGCTGGCCGGGGTCAGTGCCCGTCATCCTTGGCGAACCCTGCTCGCCTGGGTG
This sequence comes from Thermomicrobiales bacterium, assembly GCA_041743205.1. Classification (GTDB taxonomy): domain Bacteria; phylum Chloroflexota; class Chloroflexia; order Thermomicrobiales; family UBA6265; genus JACCYX01. The sequence goes on from JBGTNF010000467.1 coordinate 704, forward strand.
CTCCTGCTGGCGGTCGTCACCGTGCTCGGCAATACCTTCAGCGGTCCGATGACCGGGGAGGGCAGCGGGTTCACGACCGATGTCGATTCTCAAACCGGAACCGAGCTGATCGAGGAACACTTCGGCGACGACGCCCGCGCCGGCGAAACCATCGTCGTCCACTCCGAGTCGGCCACGGTCGACGACCCCGCCTTCCGGGCGGTGGTCGCCGGCACGATCGCCAGCCTGAACACGGAGTGGTCCGGCGACATTGCTGAGTTGACCAACTACTACGAATTGCAGGCGGCTAATGTATCGGAGGCGGCCGGGCTCGTCTCCGCCGACCGCCAGTCGCTCCTGATCCCGGTTACCCTCAACGAGGATCCCGACGAGTACGTCGAACGCGGCGAGCAATTCATCGAGGACGCCCAGGCTGCCGCGACGGATGAGGTCAATGTGTACGCCGTCGGCGAGGTGAGCGGCAGCGCCACGTTCTCGACGATTGCCGAGGAGGATCTCTCCAAGGAGGTCAGCATCGGCCTGCCGGTCGCCGGACTCGTGCTGGTGATCGTGTTCGGCGCGCTGCTCGCGCCGATCCTGCCGCTGGCGATCGGGGTCGTCTCGATCGCAATCACGACCGGGTTCGTGATGTTGATGGCCAACGTGGTCGTGCTCGACGGCACCACGATGAGCCTGGTCAGCATGATCGGCCTCGCGGTCGGCATCGACTATGCGCTGTTCTTCTTCGAGCGGTTCCGCGAGGAGCGCCGCAACGGCGCCGTGAAAATGGACGCGATCGAACGGGCCGGCGGCAGCGCCGGCAAGGCCGTCCTCTTTTCCGGTGCGACCGTCATCCTCGCGCTGCTCGGATTGCTCCTGTTGCCGATCAACTTCTTCCAGGGCATGGGGCTCGCCGCCGCTCTCGTCGTGGTCGTCGCCGTCGCCGCGGCGCTGACCCTGCTGCCGGCGATGGTGCGCCTGATCGGCGACTGGGCCAACCTGCCGCAGTTCCGCACGGTGCGCAAGCTCCGGCGCCAGGACCGGACCGGCTACCGTGAATTCGAGACCCGGATCGGCTCCGGGTTGTGGGGCCACCTCGCCAGCGCCGTGATGCTCCGGCCGGTCGCCTGGTTCGTCGCCTCGCTCGCCATCCTGCTCGCCTGCGCCGCGCCGGTGCTGACGATGAACATCGGGGCCCAGGAAAGTAGCTCGCTGCCGGACACCCCCTACACCCGAGGGTTCGAGGTGCTGGCCGCCGACTTCTCGGCCGGTCTCGAATCGCCGGTCCGGATCGTGGTCGAGGGCGATGCCGCCAGCGCCGGTGTCCAGGAAGATGTCGCCGCCCTGGTTGGCGCCCTCGACGCCGACGAGCGCTACGGCGCGGTTAGCTCCGGGATCAGCCCGGACAGCCGGATCACCGTGATCGACGCCATTACCAACGCCGATCCCTACTCGGCCGACGCCGAGGCGCTGGTCAACGAGCTTCGGGACGAGGTCGTACCGGCAACGTTCGGCGAGGCGGCGGGGGCTGTCTACATCGCCGGCGCCACCGCCGACACGATCGACTTCGATAGCGCGCTCATCGACAGCCTGCCGATCGTCTTCGCCTTCGTGCTCGGCCTCAGCTTCCTGCTGCTGCTGGTCGCCTTCCGCTCGATCCTGGTGCCGTTCACCTCGATCCTGATGAACATGCTCTCGGTGGCGGCCGCCTACGGCGCCGTGGTCGCGGTCTTCCAGCACGGGTTCCTGGCCGACGCCTTCGGCTTCACCCAGGTCGATACGATCACGAACTGGCTGCCGGTGATGCTCTTCTGCATCCTGTTCGGCCTGAGCATGGACTACCACGTCTTCCTCCTGAGCCGGGTGAGGGAACACTTCGACCGGACCGGGGACAACGAGGAAGCGGTGCGGGTCGGCCTGCAGCAAACCGGGCGGCTGATCACGGGCGCGGCCCTGATCATGGTCGCGGTCTTCGGATCGTTCGCCGGCGGGCGGCTCGTCGAGATGCAGCAGATGGGCTTCGGCCTCGCCTTCGCGGTGCTGATCGACGCAACGCTGATCCGCACCATCCTGGTCCCGGCCACGCTCAAGCTCTGCGGCAACGCCAACTGGTATCTGCCACGGTTCCTGCACTGGCTGCCGGATGTCCGGGTCGAAGGCGACCTGGCGCCGGTCCGACTGCCACGCAAGCCTGCCACCTGGGAGCCAATAGTTGGTGCGTCGCCTCCCGGCTCGGCCACGGCGGGCGAGTAGCAACCAGCAACGCTGATTGAACCTCACGCAACGAACGACCGGTCTGGCAATGTCGCCGGACCGGTCGTTCGTCGCATTCGGTTGGGATATCAGACGGGCGTCAAGCGATAGTTCGAAATGTGATTGGAGTCGAGCGTCCGCCTTGAGGAGATTGCGTTGCCCGGGGAACAGGATGTCAACGCCAATCGGCCGCGTGTGCCGATTCTTGCTCCACTGCGTTCGAGGCACGCACTCGATTCACTCGGCAGTCGCAGCCGGGTGAAAGCGAGGAACACCATCGCTCCGGATCGCGTCGATATGGTCGAGGACACGAGGCTCATTCGTGAAGGCTATTGGGATTCGACATCCATCAAACTCGGGTGTTCCTGAGCAATTCGAGATCAACGGTCGCTTCTATGAGATCGACGGCTCGGTTCAGGCCAACGGTGCATATCGTCTCTATCCGGTCAGAGGCAATGGGCTGCTCACGCTCGGTCGAGTCGAATACAAGGCGCTTCTTCAACTCATTGAGCATGGCGGACGTACACTGGAATGCGAAAGCCAGTTTGCGTACGATCCGGAGATCGACTCGGCTATTGTCGAAACCGCCTTGCGGGTCTACCAAATGCGGAGGCAAAATTGAATATGTTCCCAACTGATCTCTACCTGGACCAAATCGTTCCCGATCGGCGACTGGCGGAGGCGTTCGGCCCAGCCTTCGACGCGCGTCCGGATCAGGTCGCGGTCATTTCCAACAATCTCGTCCAGCAGATTGCTCGTGCCTGGGAGTCCACGAACACTCGGATTGTGCTGAGAACAGCGGCGCAAACGGGATCGTTCCCACTGGTTCTAGGTATCCTGCTACGCGGATCGAAACCGGTTGATTTCGTGCGCCGTCTCGAAGCGGTGGCGAAGGGTTTGGGCGCGTCTCTCTTGACTGATGACGCCGTGGCAAATGTTCATTCGGATTCCGAATACTTGCTGGTCGGCGCCGATGGCCAATCGGAGATCGTGTACGTCGACACTGAGGGTTGGGAACTGGACTCACCGACATTCGAATTGACTGCCGAATCGCAACGGGCTTACCGGCGTCATTCCTCCGTTCCGCTCCACAGCGCTGGTTGAACTTCGAACACTGACGACCGGTCTGGCAATCGCGCCGGACCGGTCGTTCGGTGCGTGTGGAGATTGGCTGGAGCTATTCGCAGACCGGGAACTGCTCGCCGGCGATGGTGAACGGCAGCACGTCCGACACGAAGGTCAGCGGTCCCGTGAGCAGGCCGCCCAGCAGGTGATCCGAGCGATCGGCCTGGCATTCCTGTTCCTGCCCGGCCGGCTCCTGGGCGCTGGCCGCCTGGCCGCCGCCGATCGCAAGCGTCAGCGCGACGCCTGCCACGGCGACGAATTTGACGGTCTGGCGACGAAAGGTGGAGGTTCCGGACTGAGACATGTGCGTTCTCCTCATCGCTGGACCAGGATGGTCCGGCAGTCCCGGAGCGGCCGGGGGAGGCTCGTCCTCCCGTGCCATGCTCCCTGCCACCTGTTACACCCGTGGGCGAGAACCGGATTCAGGTGCGACCGTCGAGCACCGTCTCGGCGGGACCCTGGTTTGGCGATGCAATGCTCCCTGATTCGCCGCGTCGTCCGGGTCGTCGTTGGCCGCGACCGTAGATCAACAGCGTCAGCCCGGCGACCACGACGACGATCGTGCTGCCTTCGTGACCCACGACCCCCAGCGGCAGGGGAATGCCGGCGAGCATCGTCGAGGCGGCGAGCGTCGTCATCACCGTCAGGGCAAAGGCGATCGAGGCACGGATGATCGTCCGCATCCGGCGGGCCAGGCCGATGGCGAACGGTAGCTGGCCCAGGTTGCCGGTGACGAGCACGATGTCCGCCGTTTCCAGCGCCACGTCGGTTCCGCCGGCGCCCATCGCGATTCCCAGGTCGGCAATTGCCAGAGCCGGCGCGTCGTTGACGCCGTCGCCGACCATCGCGACCTTGCCGCGCTCGCGCAATTCCCTGATCTTGTCCAGCTTCCCTTCCGGCTGGAGATCGGCGTACACCTCGTCGATGCCGACCAGGTTGGCGATCGCCTGTCCAACAAGCGCGTTGTCGCCAGTGAGCATCACGATCCGCTTCAGGCCCCTGGCTCGGAGGGCGGCCACCGCTTCGGAAGCGCCTGGCCGGACCTGGTCGGCGACGCCGATCACCGCCGCGATGCCGTTGCGGTCGCTGGCGATGATGGCGGTGCGGCCCTGTGCGCGAATCGCCGCCACGGCTGCCCGCACCTCATTCGGTACTGCCTTGCCCAGGGAGTCGAAGAGGCGTTCGTTGCCAGCGGTGATGAGCCCGCCATCCACCGCGGCGGTCACGCCCTGGCCGGGCGTGCTCGTGAAGCTGGTTGGGGTGTCGGGCGCCAAACCACGTTCTTTCGCCGCCCGGACGATCGCCTGGCCGATCGGGTGTTCGGACAAGTGCTCGGCGGCGGCGACCGTGCGCAGCGCGCTCGATTCATTCCACCCGCCGAAGGTGACGATGTCCGTCACCTGGGGCCGGCCCAGCGTCAGCGTGCCGGTCTTGTCGAACGCGATCGTGTCGATCGCGCCGAGCGCGTCGAGATGGCTGCCGCCCTTGACGAGGACGCCGTGGCGGGCGGCGCTGGCGATCGCGGAGAGCGTCGCGGCGGGCGTGGAGATCACGAGCGCGCAGGGAGAGGCGACGACGAGCAGCGTCATACCCCGGTAGAAGGCGTCGGACGGATCGGCGCCGAACACGATGGGGACAACCGTGACCAATGCCGCGAATGCGATCACGCCGATCGCGTACGGGCCTTCGAACGCGTCGGTGAAACGCTCGGCCCGGCTCTTCTGGGCCTGGGCCGTCGCCACCAGTCGGGCGATCCGGGCCAGCGTCGTGTCCGACGCGGCGTGCGTCACCCGCGCCTCGAACGAGCCGGACCCGTTGATCGTGCCGGCGAAGACCTCGTCGTGTACGGTCTTGGCAACCGGCATCGATTCGCCGGTGATCGCCGCCTGGTCGACCTCGGAGAGACCGCTGACGACCGCCGCGTCGGCGGGAATCTTCTCGCCGGGCCGGACGATCACGAGGTCGCCCGGTTCGAGGGTTTCGACGCCGACACGCCGTTCCACGCCGTCGACGAGCTGGGTGGCCTCGACCGGGCTCAGGTCCATGAGCGATCGCACCGCGTTCCGGGTCCGGCCCAGGGCGTAGTGCTCCAGCGCGTTCGAGGTCGAGAAGAGGCCGAGCAGGATCGCGCCCTCGGCCCAGGCCCCCAGGATCGCGGCGCCGACCGCGGCCAGCACCATCAGCAGGTCGACGTTGACGTTGCGTCCGAGCAGGTCCTGGACGGCGGTCTTCGTGGCGATCGTTCCTCCCGCCAGGTACGAACCCGCGTAAAAGGCGATGACCGCGGACTGCGGCGCGCCAGACCACCGATCGACGGCAAAGGCGGCGATGAGCAGCAGCCAGGCGAGCGCCGCGGTCAGGGCCAGGCCGTAGCTTGACCATGCCCGGGCAAGATCGGATGGAGCCGACATTCGCCCGGAAGGTTGGGGAGGCGCTGGCGTCGCATTGGGTTGTGATCGGGGGGCAGACGCCCCTTGCTGGCGCATTGTTGTCGATCCATCCGCGATTGACTCGTACATGAGAATCATTATCACATACGAGTCAATGACATCTGAATCGGATGGGCATGTCGTCGCTCGACGGTTCACTGACGTTCGACTCACCGCCGGGGAAGCCTTTCCTCCGGCAACGCTGGGAATCGACGCACGACTGAACGTACACTAAGGGATGGCCGTCACAGAGTCGACTCGATCGGCTTGGGCGCGGTGTCCAAGCGAGGTGAATGCGTCGGCGCCTGGCGGCGACGGGCGGCGGGAGCGCGCTGATACAATGCTGAGAATCCGTGTCGCCGGAAT
>JBGTNF010000468.1:0-4154 GCA_041743205.1 Thermomicrobiales bacterium
CTGCTCGGCGGGGTTCTCCCTGAATCGGCAGTCTGGAATCACGCCGTGGGCGAATGGCGCGTGGAATGATTCCGATGTTGGAGGTGCGAAGCCGTATCTGCCGGCCCGGACGGAGGGGCAAAATGACTTCGCGCATATCCAACCCCTGAACCGGATATCGTTGTCACGGCGAATTCAATTGGGGGCGGCAGGGTTAGCCGACGACCAGTGTGTGGGCGTGGGCCAGGATGCTGGCGCGGCGGCGGTAGAGCGAGGTGTCGACCGTGTCCACCACCCAGTCGGCGGTGAGTTCCGCCGGCGAGGCGCTGCCGTCCTGAAGGTTCAGGTCGAACAGGCGGCCGTCCGCAGCGATCGTCAACAGGCGCATCGGATCGACCAGGTGTTCGCCAATGACTTCGTACTCGAAGGGATGATCGGCGGGCGAGACATCGTTCACGGGAGCTCCCAACCCGGCCAGGCCGGTTCACGCGCCGGGGCGCACGAGCAACAGGTGGACGAACCGTGCGAACTGCCGAGGATTGGCTGTACGTACATGCATGATGCGCCAGTCCGTGCCTCGAAGTCAATGGTCATGGGCGGTCTGGCTGGGTCAGGACAGGCCCCTCCGAATGGTCAAGCGTCAGGACCCCTCGCTCCCGCGGCCAGATTTTGCAGCCGACGCGTCAGAAAATCACGCTCGGGCGTGTTCCCGGCACGAGCGATCGCCGCCTCATGGGATCGCGCCGCATCCTCGATCCGGCCCAGGCGCCGCAGCAGATCGCCCTTGATCGCGTGGTACAGGTAATATCCGTCGAGATCGGGGTCGAGGTGGTCGACGATGGCGAACGCAGCCTCGGGTCCATCGACCTCCGCGACGGCCACCGCCTGATTGAGGGCCACGACCGGGCTGGGCGCAACCGCCATCAGCTGCTCGTACAGCTGCACGATTTGCCGCCAGTCAGTGCCGGCGGCCGTTCGCGCCTCGCTGTGGACGGCGTTGATCGCCGCCTGGATCTGGTACGGGCCGGGCCGGTTCCACCGCAGGCACCGCCGGACGATCGCTTGCCCCTCGGCGATCAGGTCCTGGTTCCAGCAACCGCGATCCTGGTCGGCCAGCACGACGAGCTCTCCACCTGAACCGGTGCGCGTGGTTCGGCGGGACTCGATCAGCAGCATCAACGCCAGCAGCCCCATCACCTCCGGCTCGTCCGGCATGAGCGCGGCCAGCAGCCGCCCAAGCCGGATGGCCTCCGCGCAGAGGTCCTCGCGGACGAGCCGCTCACCGGAACTCGCCGCGTACCCCTCGTTAAAGATGAGGTAAATGACTGCGAGCACCGCTGGCAGGCGGTCGGGAAGATCGGCGTCCGCCGGAACGCGGTAGGGAATCCGGGCATCCCGGATCTTGGCTTTGGCGCGAACCAGGCGCTGCGCCATGGTGGCCTCGGGCACGAAGAATGCCCGCGCGATCTCCGGCGTGGCAAGTCCGCCCAGCAACCGCAGGGTCAACGCCACGCGGGCGTTGGAAGCCAGCGCCGGGTGACAGCAGGTGAAGATCAGGCGCAACTGGTCATCCGTCACGGCTCCCTCCTCGGGCGGGTCGTCCTCACTGTGTACGAGCGCCGCCTGGGCGTGCCGGTCGTCACGGCTCGATTCCCGGCGCAGGTGGTTGATCGCCCGGTTGCGAGCGGTTGTGATGATCCAGCCTGCCGGATTGGGAGGCAACCCAGTTGCCGGCCACCGCTCGATCGCGATGGTGAAGGCGTCCTGGACCGCCTCCTCGGCGAGGTCGATGTCGCCAAAGCTGCGGATCAGGATCGCGACGGCCCGGCCGTGTTCCTCACGGAAGACCCGGGCAATATCGGCGGCGAGCGGTCGTTCGCCGGTGGTCATGCCTCGCCCTGGAACGGCCGGACCTCTACCGCGAGGGTGGTGATACCGGCGAGCCGGCGAGCCCACGCCAGTGCGGCGTCGAGATCGGGCGCCCGCACGATGCTTATGCCGCCAACGTGCTCCTTGCCCTCGATGTAGGGACCATCGGTGACGAGCGCTTCGCCGTGGCTGACCTTCACCACCGTCGCCGAACTTGGGTCGTGGAGGGCGCCGGCGAAGACCCACGCTCCGGCGCTCCTGATCTCCGCGTTGAGGATGTCAAGATTGGCCATGATCCGGTCCAGGACATCGGGCGCCGGTGGATCTCCATCAGGCTGCTGGAGGCTGAGCAGATACTGCTTCATCGTGGGTTCTCCTTCATGTTCCGGCAGTGGTCGAGAAACGGACCGGGTTACGACGCGGTCCGGCAATAGGTAGCCACTATTACGCCGGTGTCCGTGGTCCTGGTGTCGACCAGCGTGAGATCGGCGGGAGCCCCGCCGTCGGTGAAGAGCCGTCGGCCCGATCCCAGGACCAGCGGGTGAATCATCACGATGAACACGTCGACAAGACCGCGCCGCATGAGGGACTGGACCAACTCGCCACTGCCCATCACCAGCAGGTCGATACCTGGCCCCTGCGTGAGCCGGGCAACGGCGTCGGCCGCATCGCCCTCGAGCAGCGTGGAGTTCTCCCACGGCAGCGGCTCCTCGAGCGTGCGGGAGGCCACGTATTTGGGGGTCGACGTCAGCATTTCCGTGAAGGGATTGGGCTCTGGCTGGTTGGGCCAGACGGCGTAGAAATCCTCGTAGGTCCGGCGTCCGAACAGGAGGGCGCCGCTGAACTGCTCATCGGTGTCCTGCGGCGCCCCAGCGTCCAGGCCGCCGGCCATGGCCCAGCCACCGTGGGTAAATCCGTTGCGGGTATCCTCGTCGGGACGGGCTGGCGCCTGCATGACGCCATCAAGGGATACGTGATTGAGAACGGTGACGCTGCCCATACGGTGTTCCTTCCAATGAAAACTAACGGTTCACCATTTAAACAAACGGGAACCGCCGAAATCGACACGCGATCCAGGCAGTTGGCAAAATTGGTTGTGAGGAAGGTCGGGACGTCCTGAACGCACCCCACATCCAGGCACCGGTCGCGGAGGCCGCGATCGACCAGGGCCCGGGTCAGGTGCTGTAGCGCAGGACGTCGGTTCCCTTGGCCAGCAGCGCGTCCACGTCCGTCATGTGCGGCACGGATTGGGCGCCCACTTCGCTCAGGCTCAGCGCGGCTACCGCGTTGGCGAAGGTGCCTGCCTTCTCGGCGGATACCGTGCGGTCGGACGCCTTCAGGAAGAAGGCGGCGGCGAAGACATCGCCGGCGCCATCCAGGCTCTTGATCGGGACCTTGAAGCCTGGCAGCTCGAACTTGTCGCCGCCGGCGATGATCCGCGCGCCGTCCGGTCCCTGCGTGATCACGCCGAGCCGGCGGTCGCCGACCTGCTGGATCACGTCCCGGGCGTACGGGATTTCATCGATGCTGACGATCGCGCAATCGATCCGCCCGAGCAGCTGCCCCGGCAGCTTGAGGGGAATGTGTTTCACCCGGCCACCGGATTGGCGCGGCCAGTCGCGCATCCAGCCCTGCGGCGTGACGCCGAGGAACCTGGTTGTCAGGGCGGTGCATTGCCGGGGGTCGAGTTCGTCGGCAATCGGCCCCAGGTGAACGACCTTTGCGTTGCGCCAGTGCGGCGGCAATCCGCGCAAATCGATTTCCCCCGCCCAGTGCGGCAGGGTTTGCACCCGGCGGTCGGCCTGGTAGTCGTTGATGAAGGTGGTTGGGACCTCGGCGTCCTGGACCACGATCTGGATATTTTCACCGGCGAGCAGATCCAGGTTGGGGATCTTCATCCCCGCCACCTCGCGGCCATACACGCCCCGGGTCAGGATCGCGACCCTGGCCCCGAGTCGGGAGGCCGTCAGCGCCGAGTAGAGGGCGGTGCCGCCGAGCACCACGCTGCCGTCCGGCTGGAGATCGGCGGTGACGTGGCCGATCACCAGGTAGTCCGGCGTTTTCGACAGTTGCAGGCCGCTCCGGTTGCTGGGCTGGAACGGCGGCCTGGCGCCTCTTGCGTCCCTTGCGGCCTTCTTGTCTCCCCGGCCCGGCCTGATCGGTGGGGCTGGGTTGTCTTCACGGGGCGGCTTCGACTGCGGATCACGATCGCCAGGGGTCATGGGTCCTGCCTTCATTGGTATGGCTTGTTAACGAACGCGACCGGCACGTTACCGGCTCGCGCAGGATTTCGTAGGGGCCGACCT
>JBGTNF010000469.1:0-3457 GCA_041743205.1 Thermomicrobiales bacterium
GCGGCGACTGGCATCCGGCTCCGCGCCGCCAGTTCCAGTTCTTCCTCGCCGGCGTGGTCGGGGCCGAGGCGGGCGATGGCGAAACCCGCCGCTTCGGCGCGGGCGACGCGGTGCTGGTCGAGGACACGACGGGGGCCGGACACCGCAGCTGGGTCGAGGGTGACGTTGAAGCGACGATGGCCGTGGTTCACCTGGGGGAAGGAGACCTCCTTCAGGTGGGCGACATCACCTAACGGGTTTGGAACCCCACGCGGAGGGTCGCAAGGAGCATCCATGCGCATTGAAGCGAAACTGACCGACCTGGGATTGGTGCTGCCCGAGCCGTTCGCGGCGCCACCCGGCGTCGCTGGGCCCCCGAATTGGATTCGGGTGCGCCGCAACATCGCCTACGTCTCCGGGCAATCGGCGCGAAATCCGGACGGAACCCCAGCCGGACCGTTCGGCAAGGTCCCGTCCGAGGTGTCGGTGGAGGAGGCGCGACTGGGCGCGCGGGGCGCCGCGCTCTCGATCCTTGGCACGCTCCAGCGGGAGCTGGGCGACCTGGACCGGATTTCCGCCTGGCTTTCGGTCACCGGCATGGTCAACGCCGACCCTGGTTTTCCCGGAACGACCGCCGTGATCAACGGTTTCTCCGACCTCATCATCGAGCTGTTCGGCGCGGAAATCGGCGCCCACGCCCGGACCTCGCCGGGCATGGCGGCGCTGCCCGGCGACAGCGCGGTCGTCATTGCGGCCATCGTCGAGATCGACGGCGGATAGGAAGTTGCACCTCGTACCGATCGGTAGGGGATATCCAGCGGGGCCCACCTTGTGTGCTCCTGTGGCCAGGGCCGAGACAAGCTCGACAGCCCTACGAGTTGTTTGCCGATGCATCCCGGAGGGCGGTCAGGGTTGGGTGGTCGATCTCGTTGTCCGCCATGTCGGTGAAGCCCCAGAGCGGCAGGTTGGGATCGCCCTCCGCGTAGTGCAGCGCCTGGAGGTAGGCTTCGAGCCGGTCAGCGTCCTTCACGAACCTGGCTTCCGGGCTGGTTTGCGCTTCGTATTCCTCCCAGAGCGGCATGAGTTCGGCCCGCGCGCCGGGCGGCATCCCGGCGGCCAGGCGCAGGAAGGCGTCGTGCTCGCCCGCCCGCTTGGCGGCGGATTGATCCGACGAACGCGTGTGCCGCACGCTGAAGAACGCCCGCAGCGCGTCGATGTCGGACCGCTCCGGCACCTCGTGCGCCGCGTACGGCGGGGCGTCGCCAACGATCGACTCGGCCAGGTCGTGGATGATCGCCAGCTTCAGCACCCGGTCCGAATCGAGCGCTGGATCGTCGATCGAGGCCAGCCAGGCGATCAGGGCCGTGAGGTAGGTGTGGTCGGCGACCGATTCGACCTCGGCCAGCGGGACGCCGCGATCGATCCAGCCGGTGCGTTTGACCCGCTTGAGCTCCTGGATCGTCTGGAGGACGCCAGCCAGGGTCGCCAGTGTGGACAGTGACTCGATGCCGGTCGATTGGGTCACGAGGCGACCGATCGCACGAGCCGCTCGTCGAGAAAGCGCAGCATCCGATCCCACGAGTCGATTGACTGGCCGTAGGCGGGGGCGTCGGGATCGAAGGTCACGAAGCCGTGGCCGATGCCGGGGTAGCGGACGAACTCGTGCGCCTTGCCCAGCCGGTCGAGCTGGGCGTCGTAGCGATCCACGTTCTCCATCCCGACGCCGGCGTCCTGGTCGCCCCAGAAGGCGAGCAGCGGCGACTGGACGTTGGCGGCTTCGTCTTCGTCGCCGGGCAGCAACGGAGCCATGGGCGTGCGTTCGCGTTGGGGGAAGCCGTAGTAGGCCACGGTGGCGGCCGGGGCCGGATCGCGGGAGGCAGCCAGCATCACCAGCGTGCCGCCCATGCAGAACCCGACCGTGCCGAGCTGGCCGGACGATCGCTCGTGGCGCCGCAGCCAGATCAGCGTCGACTCGATGTCCAGCAGCGTCGTCGCCTGTTCCATCGCCTGCATCCGCGCCATGCGGGTTTCCCGCTTGTCGTCGGCCAGGGGACCCTGCCGGAAGAAGAAATCGGGCAGGGCGGTGACGTAGCCGGCTGCGGCGAGGCGGCGCGCGATATCGCGGTAGAAGTCGTTGACGCCGTTGACGTCGTGGATCAGGAGGATGGCGGGGGCGGTTTCGTTATCGGGAAGAGCGACGAACGTGGGCAGCGATCCGCGGCTGAGCGGAATCTCGACGCTCTGGTCGGTGATGGCGTCGCCACCAGAGATAGGGCGGGGGCAATGGTCGTGGCACATGCAATCGGCTCCTGCGCGCGTGCGGCGAATGAACGTGCCTCAAGCCTAGCAGGGCGGGTCTAGTCGAGATCGTCGAATTGGCCGGTCAGGTCCTGTCGCTCGTGCAGGATGCGCATGACGTGAACGATATCGTCAAGAACACGATAGTAAATGATGTGATGTTGAACCCGGAAAGACCGATAGTGAGGTCCGATGTCGCTCCGGGCGACGCCGAGATGTGGAAATTCCAGCACTGATTCGATTGCCCGATACAGCGTGCTCCGGTACACAGCCGCCTGGCCGGAGCCCCACGTTTTGACGGAGTAGAGCAGGATGTCGGCGTAGTCCTCCTCCGCCTGCGAGGTCGAGCGCAGGACGAAATTATGGGCAGACATCGGGATTCGGTACTTCCCCACGTTCATATCGCTGCAAAGCCGATTCCCAGAGTTGTTGGCGCAGTTCCGGCGTGAACTCCCGGTACTCGCCGCGTTCGTATTGATCGACGCTCACCTGGAGCAAGGCGCGAAGATGTTCGGTCTTTTCGCGCCGGCTGGCGAGCAAGCGAACCCCTTGGGCGAGGATGTCCGTCGCGTCGTCGTATTCGCCGGTTTCCATGAGGGTCTGGAGGTCGGCTTCGAGTTGGGGAGGGTATCGGGGGACCATGTCGTTTCTCCTTTGCGCGATAGGATGCGTCATCGATGATCGCAGTCACAAAGGGTCAATCGAGATCGTCAAACTGTTCCTTGGTGCTTTGTGGTTCGTGGAGGATACGAACCACCTGAATCCCAATCGAATCGATTCTGTAATAGACGATGTGTCGTCTGGCCGGATAGATTCGGCCACCTGCAAAGTGTTGAGGCCTTGCTTCTCCGATTTCCGGATGCCGGCGAACCACATCAAACGCTGCGACGATGGCCATTTCATAGTCCAGAGCTTGATCTTCTCCCCAAACCTGCTCCGAATGCGCCAGCAGGCCCGTCAAATCTTGTCGTGCTGGCCAGGTGAGGCGGAGTGGGAGTTTATCCGCAGACATCGGGATCCAATGGCGCCCCCGAGGCGGCGAGTTTCCGCGCATCTTCACGGATCTGGACCATCAATCCAGGCGTAAAGTCCACGAGTTCCCCGCAGTCAGCTGCGTCGATTCCAACCTGAAGCAGCTTTCGAAGGTGTTCGGTTCTGGACTTCCGATCAACGAAGTCGC
>JBGTNF010000470.1:0-8711 GCA_041743205.1 Thermomicrobiales bacterium
CCCTCGCCGCCGGCTTCGATGACAACCGAGACGGCAATTTCCGGTTCGGCGAGCGGCGCGAAGCAGGTAAACCAGCCGTGCGTGTCGCGGGCCCCTATCTTGTCGATCTCGCCGAACTCGGCGGTGCCGGTTTTGCCGGCGATCAGGATTGGCTCCTCGCCCTCCGGGTTGGTCTTCGGCCACTTGGTGACAAAGCCGCCGTTGCCGTCCGATGAGCGGTTGGCGGTGCCGTTGGTTTCATGGACCACGCGGCGCATGCCTTCAACGACCAGGTCGATGTGCTCCTGGGCGATGTCGAGCTTGCCCATTTCCTCGACCTCGACCGGCGTGGCCTTGTTGTCGGCGTCGATCCACTGATGGACGAGGTGCGGTTTCTTGAACGACCCGCCGTTGGCGAGCGCGGCCGTGTTCATGGTCAGTTGCAGGGGCGTGGCCTTGGTTTCGCCTTGACCGATCGAGACGTTGAGGGTATCGCCGACGGCCCAGCCTTCGCCAATGTTCTCCTTTTTCCAGGCCGGGTCGGGAAAGAGCCCGATCGCTTCACCGAGAAGTTCAATTTCGGTGGATTTTCCGAACCAGAAGCGGTTCTGCATGTCCTCGGCCAGCGGGTCGATGCCCAGTCCCTCGAAGAAGTGCTTGGTGTTCGAAACCACCCCGCCACCGAGCAGGTTCCAGTCGTAGTAGAAGAGATCGTCGAATGTTTGAGGGCGCTCCACGTACTCCTGGGCGACGTTGTAGAAGTACACATCGCACGAGCGCTCGATCGCACCAATGAGATCCAGTCCGTCGTGCTGGCTGCCGTTCCACCCTTGCCAGCAGGCCATGGTGGTGCCTTCGCTCAGGTTCCAGTCGTTGGGGACCCGGATCGCGCCCTTACAGTCATACGTTCTGTCCGGCGTGATCGCGTCATGGTGGAGCGCCGAGGCGGCGAGGAAGATCTTGAAGGTGGAGCCGGGCGGGTAGAGCTCGTACACCGCGCGGTTGAGGAACGCCTTGCCCTTGTCCGGCGCCATGTACTCCTCCCACTTGCGGCTGGAGATGCCGGTGACGAAGAGCTGGTTGTCGTAGTAGGGGTAACTGACCATCGCCAGCACCTCGCCGGTGCGCGGGTCGTAAGCGACGGCCGAACCCGCGTTCGGCGCCTGCCACTCCCGGTCGCCCTTGGTCCGGCGCTCGGCGTTGACCGTTTCCTTGCCGGCGGCGGCCCGTTCGATGCCCTGGCGCAAGGCATTGCCGACCGCGTTCTGGAACTCCAGGTCGATCGTGAGGCGGACGGACTGGCCGTCCACCGCCGGGGTTTCGCTGTTCGGCACGGTGCGCATCACGACGCCGTTGGCGTCGACCTCAACCGAGCGGGCGCCCTTGACGCCGCGGAGCTGCGACTCGAGCGCCTGCTCCAGCCCTTCCCGGCCGATCGTGTCGTTCTGGTCGTAGATGCGCTCGTTGTTCTCGTCCCGGTTGCGGAGATCGTCGAGCGAGGCCGAGTCGATCGAGCGGACGTAGCCCAGCACGTGCGACATCACTTCACCGGCCGGGTACTCGCGGGCCAGGGCGCTGTCGTCGACGTAGACGCCGGGCATGTACATGCCGTTGGCCTCGAGCTTGAGCGCCACCTCGCGCGGCACGTCGGTCTTGACCGTGATCGGCAGGTTGGGCGCCCAGATGTTGCCGACCAGGAAGTCGATCTCGTTCATTACCAGCACGCCAGGCAGCTCGGCGGCGTGGGCGCGGAACTCGGCGGCCACGTCGAGCGAGACGGGGGCGACACGGACGAGGCGGTCCGACCACTCGCGGATCCAGCGCGCGCGTTCCCGGGCGGCCGTGGTCGGATCGCCCTCGTTCATCATGTCTGCCACCCGGTCGAGTACGGTATCCCGCGAACCGGACGGCACGCCGGTGGGCCGGATCACGACCACGTCTTCGAGTTGCAAAGCCGAGATCAGCATGTCGAGCACGCGGCGTTGTTCGAGCGCATCGTCGGGCAACTCAGCCTTGACGACGCGCACTTCCCAAGCGCGGCGGTTGCGGGCCAGCGGCCGGCCCTGGCGATCGAGGATCATCCCGCGGGGGGCGGGCAGCACTTCCGGCCGAATGACGTTGTCTTCCGCCTGCGTCTTGTATTCCTCGCCGCGCACGAGCTGGAGCACGCCGAGACGAGCCGCCAGGCCGCCGAAGACGGCGACGACGCCGGCTTTGGCGATCAACATCCGCCGCGAAAGGAAAAGCTCCGGAGCGCCGTTGGGGCTGGCGCCCCGCCGCTTTCGTTTGCGGCTGCCGGGCGGGTCGTAGATCATGCGTTTTCGTCGAGCCATCGCAGCGAGAACCTTCTCGTTATCGGCCGAACACCCGCAAGACGACGTAGAGCACGGGCATCAGCAACGCGTGGACAAGTGCCTGGAGAGGTATGTACATACCGGTTGGCCACTCGCCCCGGATTCCGGCCAACACCAGCGCGTGGACCAGCGTGGCCGCGGCGACGAGCACCATGGTGACCAGGACATTGGCGTGAACCACCCGCTGGCGCGCCAGACCGGCGAGGACCACCACGCCCAGCAGCGCGAGGGCATTGGTCCCAAACGCGTCCAGCGCGAGGACATCGAGCAGGACGCCGGTGAAGAAGACCCAGAACAGCGATTCGCGCGCGCTCCGCGAGGCCGACCAGACGAACAGGAAAATCAGCACGAAGTCTGGCGAGACCGGGAACGGGTTGACACGGGGCAAGATCGTCGCCTGGATCAGCGCCGTGAGCAGGAGCAGGAGCCCAAAGAGAATACGGGACATGGAAGGGGAAACCGAGCTCCATCTGGACGAGCCGAGCGCGTCATCCCGACCATTGCCACCACGTACGTGCCAGCCAGCCGAGGGGTTTGGCGCCTGCCGCAAGAGGCTATCGCCATCGTCGTTGGACAGGTGCCGCATGCCGCCGCGAGCCACCATCCTGGCGCGTCGCGATGCCGTTTCACCGGGCCAAGTGTACCACTCGCGAACGAACATCCCTGTCGCCGGGAACCGGGCCAGGCGGCGCCGTCGGATGACTTTTGCGCCACCGACGGACGTCAGGTAATCGCCGCAAGCCGCCCGCGAACGTAGCCCCGGCAGGAGGTCTGCACGAGAAGCCATGCATCCGATCCAGAAGGCAGGGTGTAAGGGCTGGTGAGAGCATGTCGCTCGGAAACGGTCCCGAGGGACAGGTCCGAGGATATTTGGACCCAGTAGGAGATCGCCAATAACCCCACGTGTTGCGAGTTCTGTCGACCCGTTCCGAAACTATCCACCGGAGAGATGCATGCGTCGCCTATCGTTAATGCTCGCCCTTGTCTTCACGCTCGGCCTGGTCCACACCGCCTCCGCCGACCACTACGCGAACACCGATCTCTACGCCGTCGATCTTGAAACCGGCGCCTTGACACTGGTTGGCGAGATCGGCGCCGGCGAAACCCTGATCGGCCTGGCGCTGACCGCTCCGGCCGAAACGGTGGGATCCGCGGTTGGCCTGACACTCGAGAATGAACTCGTTACTTTCGACGTCTCGACGCCGGACACGATCGACGCCCGGATGGATGTCACCGGCCTGATGGAGGGGGACGTGCTGGTGGGCATCGACTTCCGCCCGGCCTCGGGCGAGCTGATCGGCATCGGCGAAATGAGCGTGCTGTACACGATCGATGTCACGACCGGCGAGGCGACCTCGCTGGCTGAGGGCATGTTCGAGCCTGTGCTCGAGGATCGGCTCCTTGGCTTCGACTTCAACCCGACGGTCGACCGCATCCGCGTCGACGTCAGCACCACCCAGAACCTGCGGCTGAACCCGGAAACCGGCCTTATCGGCGTCAACCCGGACACCGACATGCCGACGATCGACGGCAACACCGCGTACGCCGAGGGCGACGCCAACGCCAGCGTGACCCCGATTGTCGTGGCCGCCGCCTACACCAACAACATGGATGGCGCCGAGTCGACGCAGCTGTATGTGTTCGACGCCGAAGCCAACACGCTGGCGATCCAGGATCCGCCCAATGACGGCGTCCTGAACACGGTCGCGTCAGTCGATGTCGACATCGTCGAGGAAACCGCATTCGATATCGCCCCGAGCGGCGAAGCGTTCGCGTCCGTCCCGCGGCTCGTGGTCACCGACGCCACGCCGGTCGTGCCGATGGCGACGCCGGTGACCGGCAGCGAGGGCTCGCTCGTTCGCTAACCAACCACGACACCATCTGGTGTGAGGAGAGACGCGAAACGGGCTGGCGACACATGTCGCCAGCCCGTTTCGATTTAACGACGATTGGCCTGGAACGACGGTCAATAGACCGATTACCGTATTCGGGGCCCACTGGATACGCCGGAGGCGGTCATCCGTACTTGCCAGGCACGTACCGGCTGCGCCGGGGGGTCCCTCGCAAGCTCGGGATGACGGTCGAGGAGGTGTCGGCAGCCCCGGAGCGTTGGTCAGATCAACCAGGGCATTCGACCTGCCTGAACGGCGGACCAGGCCGTCGATTCGGCAAAGCCGCGTCATGCACGATACTTGCCCACTGTGCAGGTTGGGTTTCAGGGGAGGATACGCATGGCTGCGTCTACGTCACCGATCGTCAACGTCGACTGGCTCAGGGAGCACGCGGGCGATGACGATCTCGTTATCGTCGATGTCCGGCCCCGGGATGCCTACCTCGGCGGGCACATAACCGGCGCGATCCAGGCCGATCTCTCCCTGGCGCGGCTCGCCGAGTCGACGCCCGCGGCGATCGCCGAGTGGAGCGCGCGGCTCCAGGCAACGGTTGAGGCGCTGGGACTCGGGCCGGACAAAACAGTAGTCTTTTACGAAGACTTCAGCGGCACGATGTCGGCGTTCGGGGTCTGGCTGCTGGACGCCGCCGGGTTCGGCAACGGCGCGATGCTCGACGGCGGGATCGGGGCCTGGCAGGCGGCGGGCCATTCGGTAGCGTCCGACGACGTCGCCCCCAACCCGGCCCCCGCGTCGATTCGGGCCGACCCGTCGGTGGTAGCGACCGCCGGCGAGATCATGACCTCGCTCGGCGATTCCACGCCGACCATCGGTCTGATCGACACCCGCGCCGCCCACGAGTACGGGATGGGCGCCATTCCCGGCGCGGTCAACATCGAGTGGACCCGCAACCTGACGGCCGACGGACAATTCAAGCCGGTCGAGGATCTCGCCGCGATGTATGACGAGGTGGGGCTGGACCCCGCCAAACCGGTCGCCACGTATTGCGCCGGAGGGTTCCGGGCCGCCAACACCTACGTCGTGTTGAAGGCGCTCGGCTACGCCAACGCGCGGAACTACGCGCCGTCGTGGGGCGAATGGGGCCGGCGAGCGGATACGCCGGTCGAACGGCCCGGGTAGGCGGCGGGCGACTCGACACGACGAACTGCCGTATTCTTCGGGGATTATGTTTGGGGAATCGAGCGGCGCCCATGGTCGGCGAATATCGTCGCGACGTTTCCGTTGTCCTGTCTCAAGGAGACAAAGACCGTGTCCACCCAGCCTCTCGCCACCATCCAGCCGCGTCGCGTCGTGGTGACCGGCATGGGCGCGATCAGTTCGCTTGCGCCAACCGCCGCCGAAACCTGGCAACGGATCGTCGACGGCAAGACCGGCATCCGGCGGGCGCCCGATCTCGATCCCGCCGTTCACCCGTGTGTGTTGCGCGGCGATGTCGATCGTGAGCGGTTGCCGCACCGGTTCCTGCAGGGCAAGGCCGCCCGGAACACGTCGCTCTTTTCGCGGATGGCGGTCGAAGCGGCGGGCGAAGCACTGCTGGACGCCGGGCTACTCAACGCCGATCTCCAGCCAACGATCGACCTGACGACGGCGGGCGCCGCCTTTGGCAGCTGCATCGGCGGCGTCTACGACGAGCTGATTCCGGCGTACGACACGTTCACCAACCGGGGCGCCTCGCGCGTTCCTCCCCACCTGCACGTGATGTTTCCGCACAACCTGGCGGCCTACACCGTGCAGCACCGGTTCGGCATGGGTGGGCCGAGCTCGACCGTGGTGACGGCCTGCGCGACTGGAGCGCAAGCGATCGGCGACGGGTTCCACGCCATCAAGTACGGGCACGCGCCGTTGATGATCGCCGGGGCCACGGAATCGACCTCGCACCCGTTGTTCCAGGCCGGGTTCGCGGCGATGCGGGCGCTGGTGACCGATTCCAACGACGAACCGGACCGCGCCAGCAGGCCGTTCGACGCGACCCGGGCCGGATTCGTACTCGGCGAAGGCGCGGCCATGCTGGTGCTCGAAGACCTGGAGCACGCCCGGGCGCGCGGCGCGCGGATCCTGGCCGAGATCGCCGGGTTCGCAACCTCTAACGACGCCTACCACCCGATCGCCCCGCAGCCGGAAGGCGAAGGAGCGGCGCGGGCGATCCGGGCCGCCCTGCTGGACGCCGTCGTTGAGCCAGATGAAATCGATCACATCAACGCGCACGCGGCGTCGACCCAGGCGGGGGACGTGGCCGAGGCGCGGGCGATCCACCTCGTGTTCGGGGATCGGGCAAGCGAAATTCCGGTGACCTCGGTGAAAGGGGCGATCGGGCACTGCATGGCGGCGGCCGGCGCGCTGGAAACGATCGTGGCAGTCAACACCCTGGTCGAGGGCCGGATTCCGCCGACACGCAACTACCGCACGCCGGACCCGGAGGTGAACCTCAACATCGTCGGCGAGGGCGCGCGGGACGCCAGAATCACGACGATGACCAAACACTCGTTCGGGCTCGGCGGCCAAAACGCCTGCCTCGTGATCCGCAGGCACGACGCCGGGTGACCGCCGATCGCCCAGCTGAAGCCGATGAGATCGGCGACCTGCCGCCTTCGACACCAGGGGTGATGCTGGCGGCGCGATTCGTGCTGGAGCTGTTCGGCCTGGCCGGGTTCGGCGCGTGGGGCTGGTCGATCGGCGACGGCGGGGTCCAGGGCGGGTTGTTGGCGGCATTCATGGTGGTCGCAGCGGCGGCGGTGTGGGGCGTCTTCCGGGTCCGGCACGATCCGCCGGGCAAAACCGGCCATCCGGTGATCGTGCCGGGGCCGGTCCGCCTCCTGGTCGAACTGGGATACTTCGCGCTGGCGGCGGCTGGTCTCTGGCTTGGCGGTTCGCGGGCCGCTTCGGAGACGCTGATGACCTGCGTGGTCGTGCTGTACGTGGTGACCTGGGATCGGCAGCGGTGGCTGGTGCGGCAATAGGTTGGACACGTGGCGATCACGCATCCGGCCACCCCTGCGGCATGGCTATTGCACATACTTTGAGCATGTGCCTTGTATGGCGGCCAAAATCTGAGTAGTAGGATGCCGGCAATCGTAGGGGCGGACCTGCATCGACCGCTTACAGGATCTTCGCTGTCAGTGTCCTGTCGATGCTGTGTCCGCCCGGATGAGGGCCACCGGCAAGTGCGGAAACGCCACGATCCGGGCGGACACAGATACGACAAGCCTGCGGTTTGCCGGATCCAGAGTGCGGTCGAATCAGGTCCGCCCCTACGAGGGCATATGAAGGTGAGTAAAGCGACCATGAAACCATTGGCGGGGCGGGTTGCCCTGGTGACCGGGGCGTCGCGTTCGATCGGGATCGGAGCGGCGATTTGCCGGCGGCTGGCGGACGACGGAGCCAATGTCGCCTTCACGCATTTCCTTTCCTATGACCAGGAGATGTACGGATCGCCCGAGGATGGGCCGGAGGAGCTCCAGCGCGATCTGGAGGCGAGCGGCGTGCGGGCCGCGTCGATCGCCATCGACCTCTCCAGGCCCGGCATCGCGGGCGGACTCTTCGGCCAGGTCGAGGCGTCGCTGGGCCCGGTCGATATTCTCATCAACAACGCTGCCTACTCCACGCACGACGCCTGGGACACGTTGACGGAAGCGTCGTGGGACATGCACCTGGGCGTGAACGCGCGGGCAACGGCGATGTTGACCGTGGAATTCGCGCGGCGATTCTGCAAGGGCAGCGGCGGGCGCGTGGTCAACTTCAGTTCCGGACAGCACCTTGGCTCCATGCCCAACGAGCTCGCCTACGCGTCGTCCAAGGGCGCCATCATCGCCTTGAGCACGAGCATCGCGCCCGATCTCATACGGCGTGGGATCACGATCAACGTCATCAATCCGGGACCGACCGACACCGGCTGGATGGAGCCAGATTTCAAGCGCCGCCTCGAAGCGTCGGTTCCATCCGGACGAGTCAGCACGCCGGACGATGCCGCGCGATTGGTCGCCTGGCTGGTATCGGAGGAAGGGCGTTGGGTAACCGGGCAAGTAATCAACTCGGAAGGCGGGATTCGTTAGGCCAACCGTTATGTCATGATCTGATGAGAGACTTGGCGCTCGTTGTGTGAGGCGTCCTCGGCGCCCATCGGATCGAACCTGGATGAGGGATACATGAGCCTGCAAGACCAGCTTGGCAACCACGTCGCGTTCGTGTTTCCCGGCCAAGGGAGCCAGGCCGTCGGGATGGGCAAGGACCTGTACGACCGGTCGCCGGCGGCCCGGGCAACGATCGACGAAGCGGACGAGGCGCTTGGCGCGAAGCTCTCGACGCTAGCCTTCGAAGGACCGGTGGAAGAACTCAACGACACCTTCAACGCCCAGGCAGCGATCCTGACGGTGAGCGTCGCGGCGCTGCGGGCTTTGGGTGAGCGCGCCGAAACGGAGGGCGCGCCAGTGACGCCGGTCGTGGCGGCGGGTCACTCGCTCGGCCAGTTCAC
>JBGTNF010000471.1:0-4397 GCA_041743205.1 Thermomicrobiales bacterium
GATCGCCGCCGGGGCGACGATCGAACCGTCGAACTCGGCGCCGAGGGCGATCGGCGCGTAGGAGGCGGCGACCGCTGCCGCCGAGCCGGAGCTCGATCCCGAGCAGGAGCGGTTGAGATCGTACGGGTTCACCGTCAGCCCGCCGAGCGAGCTCCAGCCGCTGAGACCGGTGGAGCCCATGAAGTTCGACCACTCGGTCAGGTTGGTCTTGCCCAGGATGACGGTGCCGGCTTCGCGCAAGCGGGCCGCCAGGAAGGAATCGCGGGCGACCGTGTTATCCACCATCGCCAGCGAGCCGGCCGTGTTCGGCATCCCGTCGCTGGTGGCGATGATGTCCTTGAGCAGCACGGGAATGCCGTGCAGCGGCCCGCGCGATTGCCCGGCCTGGAGTTCGGCGTCGAGCTCGGCGGCGATCGTCAGAGCATCCGGGTTGAGCGAAATCATGGCGTTGAGCGCGATCTCGCCGCCGTCGATCCGCTCGATCCGATCCAGGCTGGCCCCGACGAGGTCGGCGATGGTGAACGCGCCGCCATCGAGCGCCTCGCGAAGCTGGCGGATCGTGGCCTCTTCCAGGATCTCGGCAGGGTTGACCGCTGCCGCCGCGGATGGGCTCGACGCTGGTTCTTCAGCGCTGGCCGGGTCGGTTGGGTCGGCCGGGTCGGCCGGGTCCTCGAAGTCGATGACGTTGGGAGCGTCCGGAGCGTCCGCCGGAGCGTCCGTTGCCTCCGGCGTAGAGTCGGCGACGACGATTTGGGTGGAGGCAGGCGGCGGCGTGGGGGTACCCGGCGGAGTGGCCCCGGTCGTGCCATCGCCCGGCTGGACGCCGTTGGCGTTGTCGCCAAACAGACTGGCGCCACCGATGCCGACAACCGCCGCGCCCGTGGCGGCGCCGGCCACGGCCAGCAAATGCCGCCGGTTCACCGGGGCCGGGGAAGACATCGTGGATTGCCGGGATGTGCGTTGGGCCATGGATTTCGCCTGCGCTGCCTTCCCCAGGCGCCCCGAGCGGTGCTGGCGCTCACGCACGGTGGGACAGGGATACGTAATGAATGGACGGCGTGGGGATGATCGGCAGCGGCATTGGTGAAACGGCAACGCGCGCTCGCCCAG
This sequence comes from Thermomicrobiales bacterium, assembly GCA_041743205.1. GTDB lineage: Bacteria > Chloroflexota > Chloroflexia > Thermomicrobiales > UBA6265 > JACCYX01. Next base: position 1,111 of record JBGTNF010000471.1, read on the forward strand.
CCGCGAGCAACGCCTTGCGTTCGGGGCTGATGGTAGTGGAGAACCCCGGCCCCGCGCAACGGCGGACATCGCTGGGTCAATTCGTTTCGTCAGCGCCAGCGCTATGCCAATCCGGGAAAGTTGTCATTCCGAGGAACGATGAATCTTTGGACTTCGCTACCCTCAAGTTCGCCTTCGCCTGGATATCACCCACTCCTCTGTCATTTCGAGCTGCCCCTGCGGGCTGCGAGAAATCCTCGGGCTCCCGCTAACCTCCAGCGTCCGAATCTTCAGGACCGAACCATCCGTCGCTCAGGTCCTGCCAATCCGGGTTCATCGATTCCACCAGGTCCAGCTTCTTGCGCTGGTCCCATCCCTTGATCCGTTTCTCACGAGCAATTGCGTCGTTGACCCACTGATACTCCTTGAAGTACACGAGCCGGTTCTTGTTGTATTTCTTCGTGTGGCCGTCATGGACGCCATACTTGTGCTGACAGACGCGGCCTTCGAGGTCGCTGGTCACGCCAATGTACGTTCGTCGTGAGAAACTTGCCACGATGTATTATGAAGTACTGCTTCACCGGCGCATTCTCGCTTCCAACGGTTGGCGTGCCTTTTCCCGCTACGAGCGGAACGTGGCGACCGAAGGCAGCGCCTCACGTTGACATAGTCGACAGGTGTTGACAGCGAAAGACCGAAGATATCGCTTCGCTGCCTCGTTCCTCGGAATGACAATTGGACCGGCGAGAAATGGCGTTGAGGCGATGTCTGGTCTGATGGTCCGGCGTCGTGCTGTCGAAGATCGCACGCTACCCCAGTGCGTCGGCAGGGATGTCGTCGACGGGTTCGGCCGGCGCCTCGCCGGCGCGGTAGGTAGCCGCCAGCTTCTGGCTGATCCGCTCCAGCGTGACCGCCAGTGTTTCGTCATTGGCGTCGATGTGCTCGTAGGCGACACCATACGCGTCCAGATAGGCTTCGAACAGTTCCAGCTGGGCCTGGCGATGGACCGCCGCGCCCGGCGTGGCGACCAGGATCAGCGGCACGTCGATCACCGCGGCGAAGGTGCCAGGGGTGCGCAGCGCGAACCGGTCCGGATGCGTCAGCGGCATGCCGTAGTTGGCGCTCACCCAGTTGCGCCAGGCCGGATCGGCTTCGCCCAGCTCGATCGCCCAATCCGTGATCGGATCGATCGCGATCACGGTGGAGTAGATGCCGGGCCGGGCGCCGGCCGTCAGCAGCGCCAGGGCGCCGCCGAACCCAACGCCCACCAGGGCCAGCTTGGCGGCGTCGATCTCGTTCGATTCGCCCAGGCCATAGCCTGCCTCGGCAATGTCGGACGTCTCGATTTCGCTGGCGGCGAGGTCCGCCAGATCCTGCTCGATCGCTTTCCCAAAGCCCGTCGAGCCGTGGAGGAGAGGTGTGAAAACGGTCAGGCCGGTGCTGGCCAGGGCCTGCTCTTCGAGGGCGAACTCGCCGCGCCGGATCGTCAGCGGGCCATCCGGCAGGTAAACGACGCCCGGCGCGGGTCCAACCGTGTTCTGGGTTCGGTAGAGCATCCCGGAGAACTGTTCCTCGGACCCGATCGCGAACTCGAAGGGAACCGGGTGCCGCAGCGCGGCGCCGGAGGTCGATGTTTCGTCGGGTACGCGCACCGGCGACCGATCGGCTGTCGCCAGGTTTTCCTGGGCCAGGAAGCCGAACGGCTTTTGCGGCGCGCTGAACCCGTAGACGACGCGCTTGTCCTTCAACCAGCGCGGGGCGTAGACGACGCCTTCGCTGGGATCGAGCGCGACGGCGCCGGAGGCGTGCAAGCCCCGTTCGCAGCAGACCGTGGCGAATCCTTCGGAGCGGACGTAGACCAGGCGGGCTTCGGTCGGATGGAACCGCGGCTCGGTCTTGTCGCCGGATTCACGCGTGACCGCCCAACCGGCCTTGTTGTCGGCGTTGATGACCGAGATCGAGAGCCAGTCGTTGTCCTGCGTGACGTAGGCGACGAGGTTGCGGCCAGCGACCCAATCCAGCGAGTGGCGCACGGCGCTCGCCTTGGCCCCGGTGAGATCGGTGAGGTCGCCGGTCTCCGGCGAGTAGACGAAGATGTCGGCGTGTTCGATGCCCTCCGCGCGCTGGCGGGTGAAGGCCAGGAACCGGCCATCGCGCGACCAGACCGGCTCGCGGTCGTCGCTGGCGCTCCAGGTCAGGAGTTCGGCGATCGTCGGGTCGTCACCGATCGCGGTGGCCAGGGCGATCGTGTCGCGACGGTCGCGGTTGCTGACGAAGGCGATGATGTTGCCGTCCGGCGACCAGCGGGGGGATCGTTCGGAGCCGGGGCCCCAGGTCAGCAACCGGGGGGCGCGAACCGGGTCCGCGGCGTGAGTGGCGGGGATCGGGGTAACGTCGGGAGCGGCATCCGGCTCGCTCACGTCACCGGCAGCAGACTCGCTGGCACCGTCCTCGCTGGTCGTTGGGCTCGCGGCCATTTCGTCCGCCTCAGCGGCGACCGGATCGGCAACCGCCACGAGGGGCTCCGCCGGTTCGGCGCTTTCAGCCTCACCCTCACCCTCGGCCTGGCCGGCTTCCGCCGCGGTCGCTTCGGCGTCCTCCTCGACGGCGACGACCACGACCGGCACGGCCGAACTCTCGACCGGCGAGGGAATAAGCCAGACGGCGGTCCGGTCTTCGCCCTCCACGGTTCCCGCCAGGGCCAGCATCGTCCCGTCCGGCGACCACTGCGGCCCCCGGATCAGGCGGCCGGTATCGGGATCGCGTTCGACCACCGGCTCGAACGGAAGCTCGATCGGCCGGGGCTCGCCGCCATCGATTGGCGAGAGCCACAAATCGATGCGGCCTTCGGCGTTTTCCATAAGGTAGGCCAGCCAGGCGCCATCGGGCGACGCCTCCGGCGTCAGGGGCATCGTGTGACGCGTCGCGAACAGGGGAGTCGGCGCGAACGCCGGCTCGCCGTTTCCGGCGTTGACCGCCATTTCGGGAGAGGATTCGCCGGCGTCTTCATGAAGGGCGTTGACAGGCACGCCGTTGGCCAGGTCGTCCCCGGCGTCAACCGCGTCGGGGGAAAGTCGTGGGGAGGTGGTATCCGTCATGCCAGGGTCTCTCTCGTGTTCAGGTCACCGCTCGCCGGGCCGGGCATGGCCAGGATGGCAGTATCCAGACGTCAACTCGTCGCGCGATCACGGAGGCGATCGTCACCTTGTCTCGCGTATCGATGTTCGTCTGGGTTGGTCACGAGCGCGACCGCACACGACGCCCCCGGGCACAAGCTCGATGTGGTTCGAGCCAACGTTCGCCTCATG
>JBGTNF010000472.1:0-9166 GCA_041743205.1 Thermomicrobiales bacterium
CGATCTTGCGCAGGAAATACGTCATCGGCTTGCCCCCTGAATGCTTGGCGCCTACCGCCGAACTTCGTAGGGGCGGTCCCCCCGGTCGCGAATGACACCTGGCCAGCCCCGTATCAGGGGTGTCCGCCCGGATGGTGGCCAACGGCAGGATCGGAATTGCCCGCACGCGGGCGGCTCCGTTCGACACAGGATCGACCAGATCCGGACGAGCTAGTTACGGTTCACGGTCGATCCAGGCTCGCTTCGCTGCCCCGCCGGAGTTCCCCTTGATTGTGGTCACCGGCTGGATTTCGCAGGCGGTGGCCGGCACAAGACCGGCCAGTACGATCCAAAAGATTCCTCGGAAGCTCGGAATGAAACCCTGGATTGGCGCGCATGAGGGCAAGCCGATGACGTATTTCCTGCGCAAGATCGTGTTCTTCATCCTGACGCTGTGGGCGGCCGCGACGCTCAACTTCATCATCCCCCGGATCCAGGGGGGCGACCCGGCCCAGGCCATCGTCCAGCGCATCTCGGGCTCCAACATGGCCGTCGATCCGCGGCAGGTCGAGGCGATCCGGCTCATGCTCGGCGTGCCGGACGATCCGCTGCTGGTGCAGTACTGGAACTATCTCGGCTCCATCCTGCGCGGCGAGTTCGGGATTTCCTACAGCTACCTGCCCTACACCGTCACCCACATGATCGGCGAGGCGCTGCCGTGGACGCTGGTGCTGGTCGGCGTCACCCAGATCCTCTCGTTCCTGATCGGCACCCTGATCGGCACCTGGGCCGCCTGGCGCCGCAACGGCGCCTTCGATTCGATCATCACCACGGCGTCCAGCTTCTTTGGCACGCTGCCGTTCTTCTGGATCGCGATGATGGCGGTCTACGTCTTTGCCTTCCAGCTGAGCTGGTTCCCGGACGGAGGCGGCTACAGCGGCGAGGTCACTACCGGATTCAACCTCGACTTCATCCGCAGCGCCGCTTACCACAGCATCCTGCCCGCCCTCTGCCTGATGATCGTCGGCCCAATCGGCTGGATCATGGGCATGCGCAACACGATGGTCCAGACCCTCGGTGAGGATTACACCCGCCTCGCCCGGGCCAAGGGCCTGACCGACCGCCGGATCGCCCTCACCTACGGCGCGCGTAACGCGATCCTGCCCAACGTCACCGGGTTCGCGATCTCGCTCGGCGGCATGGTCGGCGGCACGATCTTCATCGAGCAAATCTTCGATTACCCCGGCATGGGGCAGCTGATGTTCGACGCGCTCGGCAACCGCGATTACCCGCTGATGCAGGCGATCTTCCTGTTCATCACCGTGGGCGTGCTGACCGCGAATTTCCTCGCCGACATCCTCTACGGCGTGATCGATCCGCGCGTTCGCCGGGGAGGTGAGAGCTAATGTCCCTTCAGGAAGGCCAGATCATTGGCGAGGAAACGCTCCAGCCGGACGCCCGCTCGGTCTTCGACGACGAGGCGGAACGCTCACGACTGCCGATACCCGGCTGGCTGCGGATCATCTGGCAGAACCGCAAGGCCCGGTTCGGCCTGGTCCTGCTTGGCGTCTTCGTCTTCGCCGCCATCTTCGCACCCTGGCTGGCGCCGTACGACCCGCGCGACAACGATTTCCTGCCGTTCCAGACGCCCAATGGCGACCACTGGCTGGGGACGACCCAGGCTGGCGAGGACATCTTTTCGCAGCTGATCTATGGAGCCAGGGCGTCGATCATCGTCGGAATCCTGGCCGGGGCGCTGGCGACCGTGATCGGGCTCGTCATCGGCCTCATCGCCGGCTACGTCGGCGGCGTCGTGGACGAGATCCTGTCCTTCTTCATCAACCTTGCCCTGGTCGTGCCGACCCTGCCGCTGATGGTGGTGCTGGCTGCCTACTCGCCGGTCAAGGGGCTGACCACGGTGATCGTCGTGATCGGCATCACCGGCTGGGCGTGGGGCGCTCGCGTCAAACGCGCCCAGATGATCACGCTCAAGGAACGCGATTACATCACGGCCTCGATCTTCGCCGGGGACAGCATGCCCCGGATCGTGTTCCGCGAGATCATGCCGAACATGACCTCGCTGGTGGTGGCCGGCTACATCGGGGCCGCCACCGCCGCGATCGGGGCCGAGGCCGGGCTCGCCTTCCTCGGCGTCGGCGACCCGCTGACCATCAGCTGGGGCACGATGCTGCAATGGGCCAACAACTCCGGCGCGCTGCTCACCGGCCAATGGGCCTGGATCATCCCGCCCGGCCTCTGCCTGGCGCTACTGATCACGTCGCTGACGTTCATCAACTTCGGCGTCGACGCCATCAGCAACCCGCACCTCAGGGAGGAATAGTCCGATGGCGATCCTCGAAGTCCAGGATTTCGACGTCACCTACATGACCAGGCGCAAGCCGCCCTTCAAGGCGGTGATCGGGGCCAACCTGGTCGTCAACGAGGGCGAGATCGTCGGCCTCGTCGGCGAATCCGGCAGCGGCAAATCGACGCTCGGCAACGCCGCGATCCGGCTCCTCGATCCGCCGGGCACTATTACCGGCGGCCGCTCGCTCTACCGGGGAACGGACATCACGAAACTCTCGGACGAGGACCTGCGGCGGCTGCGCTGGAAGGAGATCGCGACGGTCTTCCAGGGCAGCATGAACTCGCTCAACCCGGTCATCAACATCGAAAAGCAGTTCGTCGACACCATCCAGACCCACACCGGTGAGTCCGACGCCGCGGCCCGGCGCCGCGCCGAATCGGTGCTGGAAATGGTCAGCATCGAACCGCAGTACCTCAAGTTCTTCCCGCACGAACTCTCGGGCGGCATGAAGCAACGCGTCTGCCTCGCGCTTTCGCTGGTGCTGGAACCGTCGTTCGTGCTGCTCGACGAACCGACCACCGGGCTGGACGTCGTGGTCCAGCGCTCGATCCTCCAGAACCTCAAGGAGTTGCAGCAACGGTTGGGGTTCTCGGTGCTGATCATCAGTCACGACCTCGGCGCGATCATGGAAGTCTCCGACCACGTGGCCGTGATGTACAACGGCCAGATCGTCGACACCCAGCCGGCGCGGGAGCTGCTGGAGCACCCGAAGCACCCCTACTCCAACATGCTGCTCGACGCCTACCGCGAATTGTGGGTCCCGACCGCCGACGAATCGGGGGCGCCGCCGCTCGCCGCGAAAGCCGGCGGCTCGGTCATCACGCCGCCTGCCAAGACCGAGCCGGTGGTGATGACGGTTTCCCACCTCGGCAAGTCGTTCTCGCGGCGCCGGGGGCTGAAGGCCTCGACCGTCGTCGCCGTCGACGATGTCTCGTTCACGCTCGAACGCGGCCGAATCACGGCCCTGGTCGGGCAATCGGGCAGCGGCAAGAGCACCATCGCCAAGCTGGTGACCGGGATCGAGAAGTACGACACGGGCTCGATCAAGTTCGGCGAGACCGAGGTGCGGTCGCTCAAGGGCAAGGCGCTCCGTGATTACCGCAGCCACATCCAGATGGTGTTCCAGGATCCGTACTCCGCGCTCAACCCGGCTCACACCGTGCTGCACTCGCTGATGCGGCCGCTCCAGAACTACAAGGGCATGAACACGAAGGCGGCGCGGTCCCGGGCGGTCGAGATGCTGGAAGCGGTCGGCCTCACGCCCACCTCCCGCTTCATCGACAAGAATCCCCATCAGCTTTCGGGCGGGCAGCGGCAGCGCGTGGTCGTGGCCCGCGCCCTGGCGCCCGATCCCGACATCCTGATCGCCGACGAGCCGACCTCGATGCTGGACGTCTCGATCCGGGCCGAGATCCTGGAAATCCTCAACCGCCTCGTCCGCGACACCAACATCGCGATGCTCTACATCACGCACGACCTGTTAAGCGCGCGGATGCTGGCCGACGAGATCATGGTGCTCAACCAGGGCAAGGTGGTGGAGCAGGGCGATTCCAACGAGATCATCGCCAACCCGCAGGACGAGTACACCCGCCTGCTGCTCAGCTCGATCCCGAATCCCTTCGCCGACTCCGCCGTCACCACGGTGCTCGACCGCCCGTAGCGCATGTGGCGACGAGGATAACGCGTCGGCCACTGGTTGAGTCGAATGTGCTCGCCCATGTCGCTGCGGCGAGGGATGTCTCGACTCCGCTCGACATGACGTGAATGCGGGAGCCGAAGGGTTCAACCGGTTTCCGACCTACCCCGATTCCGAATCGAGCCGCGCGTCCGTGCGCGAGAACGGAGCTCGCTCGGGAGTGATCGCTATGGGCCCGGCGCCAACTGCGTTCATTTCGCGGAGTGGGCTGGTGAACCACAGGCCAATCGTGACGACGGTGGCGATCGACGCGAGGATGGTGAGGCCGGACCGGATCCCGTTCAGCTCGAGGAGCCAGCCGGCGATCACCATCCCAAGGGGCGTGGCCGCCCCGGCGAGTCCGGAGAAGGTGGCGAAGACACGACCCCTGAGTTCCTTGGGGATCCGCTCCAGCCGCACCGTGACCAGGAGCGGGTTGATCGGCCCGCTCAGGAGCCCGGCCAGGAACGCCGCGACGACCATCGCCGGGTAGGGCGCGCCGGTCACGAAAAACCAGAGCATGACCGGGAACGAGGCGACCGCGATCAGGTAGAGCTCCCGGCGGCGGTCCCGGAATCGGTGGCCGACCGCGCCGTAGGCCAGGCCGCCGAGCAAACTGCCGATGCCGAGCAGGGTCAGCATCAACCCGAACCGCGAGGCCGTCCCATAGCGGGCCTCGATCTGCACCGGCAGCACGACCGACCAATAGGGGCCGTTGAGGAAGTTCATCAGGGTCAGGCCAACCGCTAGCGAGAGCAGCAGCGAGTCGGTTCGCAGGTAGCGAAACCCGGCCTTCATTTCCGCGATCGCGCCAGTCGCGGCGTGGGGTCCCGCGGGATCCGGCTCGTGTTTGCCGGCCGGGGAGAAGAGGCCGATGCAGAGGGCAGAAATCCCGAACCCGGCGGCGGTCAACCAGAGCAGGTTGACCGTGCCGATCCAGGCGATCAGGACCCCGGCCAGGGCGGGCCCGATGATCCATGAGGCGCCCTGCATCGTTTCGTAGGCGGAGGTCACCGCCTCGTCGCGGACGCCGGCGTTGTGGGCCAGCTCCGGCAGCAGCAGCCGGCGGGCAGTGACGCCGGGAATATCCAGCGCCGCCCCGGCGAAGACGAGCAGCATGAGCCCGGCGAAGTTGAGTCCGGTGGTTTGGTACAGCAGCGGAATCAGGAGCACCGCCGTGCCGCTGATAATGTCGGCGATGACGCTCATCCGCCGCCCGCCCAGGCGATCGACCAGCACCCCGCCCATGATGCCCGACGCGAGCGCGGGCAGGGCGGCCATCATGCCGATCAGCCCGGTCCGGCCGGCGCTGCCGGTGGTTTCGAGCACGAACCACGGCAATGCCACCATCACCAACGCGTTCCCGACCAGGGAAACACCGTTGCCGAAGAGGAATGTGGCGACCGCCAGGCGGCCTTGTCGGGAGCGGGTTGAAACCAGGGTTTGCGCCTATCGCGACGAGCGGTCTTCCTGCTGATCCTGTTGATCTTTGCCACTTCAACAATAGCGCGTTACGCTCGTATTGACATCCGGCATGTGGCCGCGGTCCACTCACCCGAGCGTACTATCGGGGTAGGCCACGCATCGAGACAGGAGACCGATCGTCCCATGACCAGCAGCCTTCATCGCGCGGTTTGCAAGCCTGCCTCGCCGGACCTGGAGCACGCCCGCCGCGTCATCGGCGAGCATCTGGCGCCGACGCCGTTGCTGGAAACACGCGTTGACGGCGCCGCGCGTTTCCTGAAACTGGAATCCATGCAGCCGACCGGCTCGTTCAAGGTGCGCGGGGCGCTGGCGGCGGTCGCCGCCGTGCCCAGGGATCATCGGATCCTGGCGGTATCGGCCGGAAACCACGCGCTCGGCATCGCCTGGGCGGCCCAACGTCTCGGCGTTCCCGCAACCGTCGTGATCGCGGAAACCGCCTCCCCGGCCAAGCGCGCGAAGCTCGAAGCGCTCCCGATCGAGCTGATCCGCCATGGCCAGTCGTACGATGAAGCCGAGGCGTACGCGATCGGGCTGGCCAGGACATCGGATGCCAGCACGATCTTCATCTCCGCCTACAACGACCCGCTGGTGATCGCCGGGGCGGCGACCGTGCTCGACGAGATCGTCGACCAGCGGCCGGGCGATGGACCGTTGACGGTGGTCGTCCCGGGTAGCGGCGGCGGCCTGCTGGCGGGGGTCGCGCTGCGGGCTTCTCAACTAACGAGTGACGACGCGCCGATCACGGTCATCGGGGTCGAGGCCGCCAACTCACCGGCGATGTCCGCCGCGCTGAAGGCCGGTGAAGTCGTCGAGGTGCGGGTTTTGCAGACGATCGCCGATGGCCTCTCGGGCAACATCGAACCGGGTTCGGTGACGGTCGACCTGATCCTGGGACGCATCGCGGGCTTGGTATCCGTCACCGAAGCCGAGATTTACATGGCGCTCCGGTTCCTCGCCAGCGAACACGGGCTCGTCGCTGAAGGGGCCGGCGCGGCGACCCTGGCCGCGCTGCTCGCCGGCAAGGTCCCATCCGTCGAAGGCGACGTGGTGGCGATCGTCAGCGGTCGCAACATCGCCTTACCGACCCTGGCGACCGTTTACGCGGAGGTCGATGCGGGAGGATCCAGTTAGTGATCGTCGAGCCGGTGATCGAGATGGCTGGCATCGGGGAGGAACCGTAGCGTCACTTGACGGTCGTCGCTGTCCGGCCAGGCGCCGATCACCTCGATTCCGCGTGGAGCGGGCCGTTCGGCGTCGTCATCGCGATCATCCGAGAAGAGCCATTCCCAATGGATGAGCGGCCAGCCACCGATCATGGGATCGCGAATCGCGCGGCCGACATTCTCCACGATCTCCGGCGCCACGTCCTCGATCGTCATCGCGTCGTCCCACGTCACCGCTGCGCTCCCCCGGTTGAGCGGGTCGCCCGATCTTGCCGGCGACCTCGCTTATGTTCCGTCCAGATCGGGACAGCATAGACGGTCAGCACCGGTCCGCGAACCGTCAACAGGCCAGCCCGATGAAGGCCATGATGGCAGGAGCGAGGGGCCGGATGTGCAGGGCTGCACACCCGGCGGCGAGGGATCGGCTATACAAGTGTCAGAAGGACCGATCGGGACGACGTTCCCGGCATCGATCCGCATGAACCATCGCCTCGCCCGGAGTTCTCGCCAATATGCAATTCCTCGACCGCATCCCCTTCCTGACCAAGCACAAGGGCAAACGCGAACTCATCTTCGTGATCCTGATGGCCGGCTCGATCATGGTTGCCGGCCTCGTCATGGCCCAGATCGGCTGGCTCTACAAGGACGTGCCGACCTCCGCCACCCCAACCGCGATCGTCGCCACCCCGCCGGCGACGGGATCGACCGCGATCGAGACGCCGGTCATCACACCTGAAGCTGAATGAGCGAGAATCTTGAAGTCGAGGGGCTTCAGTTACTGTGGCGCAATAAATGTCGCGGAGACGTGGCTGCCGAAAGAGTCCGATTACACTGTCGCCTTTACCGAGGAAATACGGGTACGACTTCGATACCGCGTTTCCGGCAACGATGTCGGAGCCTTCACGGTCCAGCTTGAGATGATCCTGAATGGTGAGTGGTGTCCCATAGCACGGTATGACGGCGCACATGGTGTCCCACATTTAGATATTCTGGACAGACACGGCAGATTGCTTAGCAAGACATGGCTTGCTGGTTCCTTCAACGACGTTCTCACGATTGGGATAGAAGATTTCCGTGTAAGAGCGACCGGCAATAGGCTGGAGCACTGAACCCGCAAACATACACCGGTCCGGAAAACGAGGCGTGCTTACGCGGTTTTCGGCAGGTGTTGCCGGCAACCGAGAAATCATCAGCTTGCCTATTGCCGGTCGCTCTAAACTGGAGGCAATACGTCGCTCGGTTCGGCAAGAGGTAAGAATCATGAAATCGATCATGGACATGACCGAAGCGGAATTGGCGCGTGCGGACCAAATCATCGAAAATGCGTTCGAGCTCATGAGGGACATTATTGCCAATCCGTCCGCTATGGAGCACGTTCCGAGCCCTTCGACGATCGAGGTCATTCCGCTCGCCGACGCCATCGACGATGACGAAGTCGTTGCTCGCACCGAGCGCTTCGCGGTCAAGGTCGTCACCACGCCCTGATTACCCGGACCATGATTCATCAGGAATGTGCCGTCTTGAGATAGGTTTCGATTGGCAGAATCAATCGGCCCGAATCTGATTTCAGACGAATGAATCCAAAGTGTTCATAGACTTGCACGGCGTCGTCATCGACAGCATCGACGACAACTCCCCACACGGCTACGTCCAACCCTGTCGCTCGCTCCAAGGCATCGATCAACAGAAATCGTCCTAGCCCCATTCCTTCATGTCGGTGGTCCAGCGCAAGTCTGCCAACAAGGACAGCAGGAACCACCGGGTAACGAGGCAGGCGTTTGCGCATCGTATCCGACAACTCGGCCAACGCAATTCCAAACGAACTGATAGTGTAGTAACCGACGACGTCAGGGGCGCCGCCCTTCCGGAACAACACGACGTTGGCCGCGCGTCTACGCATGTCCTGACTGGCACGCTCCCGAAGATAGTTATCGAAAACGGGGTTGCGGCAGGAGAAACCGGAAAGATCGTCTGCTTTCGTCAGGAGCGTGAACGTATAATCAACGTTCTCCACGGATCAGCGGCCCATCACTTCGCGATACCTGCGCGCTGCATCTTTCAACGCTGGGGTAGGTTCAGGTGGGTCCAGAAGCGCTTCGGCGATCCGTCGGCTATCTTCGGCCGAGAGCCTGACCACTTCGTGTCGCTCAATTGCTCGCACTGCCGAGTCAACGGCCCGCTGCACGATGAACGACGAGATGCTCAATCCCTCCAGCGCCGCCGCCCGTGCCACCAGCGCCTTCTGCTCCTTTGTCAACCTGGCTTCAATGCGCTCCTGACGACTGGCAACCATGGCGAATCTCCCTGACGAGTCGTGTAAACAATTTGCGCAGACGGCCGTCGGCCTGCAGACAAGTCCGTGTGTACGGCACTATACCGTACACACGGACTCGGAGTAGACCTCTTATCGCGCGTCTTACGCCGCGCGGTCCAGGTCAAAGATGCGCGGGCGGCGGTTGTGCTTGCCCAGCCAGGCGCCCGCCGCGAGCAGCGGCA
>JBGTNF010000473.1:0-8189 GCA_041743205.1 Thermomicrobiales bacterium
CTCTACGCCGCCACCAATGGTGAGCGGCACATGTGGGAACTGGACGACCTGATCCGCGCGCACGCCCCGGAGTTGGTCACGACCAATAACACTGACCGGTTCGGGCTGGAGAATGGGTTGGCGCAATTGACGCCGTGGTTCGCAGCGGTCGAGCGCCACGATTACCCAGACCGCCTGGCCGTCACTGCGGCTGAACCGCTCCTCGCCTACGCGCTGTCGATGCCGGGCGGCGAGCGGCTCACGGAAGCGCAGAGCGATCGAATGCGCCGGACGGTGGCGGACACGATTGCCCGCACCGGCGCCTTTCGTGTGACGAAAGAAGCGGGGATGTTCAGGTGCCTGGCCGGGGAATGAGCTCACGTCCAGTGGCAGGTATTCTGCCTGGCGGGAATGGGCGATGACCAGGCGCGGAGAGCGACAGCCGCCAGATGGGAACGAGAAGCGGGCCATCGTCCGCGACCAGCGGTGGGAACTGCTCGACAATCTGCAGGCGGTCCTCGATCCATTGATGGCGGGCCTTGGGCTGGTCTTCCTCGGCCTGCTCCTGCTGGATTACTCCACCGTCGAACTGAGCGAGGCCGGTGGCTCGCGCCTCTACTGGACGCTCCAGGCGATCTGGGCCATCTTCCTGGTCGAGTTTGCGGTACGGCTGATCGTGGCGCCGGCGAAGGGGGCGTTCCTCCGGAGCAACTGGCTGGGCGCCCTCTCGCTGGCCCTGCCATTCCTGCGGCCGTTGCGCGCTTTCCGGGCGGCAAGAGCGCTGCGTTCGTTGAGCCTGGTGCGTTTCCTCGGCGGCATCAATCGCGGAATCCGCGTCCTGCGGGCGGTCACGCGCGGTCGCCAGTTTGCGTGGGTCGGGGTGCTGACGGCGATGGTCATGATCGCCGGGGCAGTGGGGGTTCGCTTTTTCGACCGGGACGTGCAAGGCGCGCCGATTCAGAGCTTCGGAGCAGCCCTCTGGTGGTCGGCGGCTATGGTGACCACGATCAACAACGAGTTGTACGCCGTCAGCACCGAAGCCCGGGTGCTGGCCATCCTGATGCGGATCTTCGCCGTGAGCGTGTTCGGGTACATCACCGCGTCTATCGCCACCTACTTCATTGGGGCGGCCCAGCCCGGCGGTGACGTCGAGGATCTCCGGACGGATATCGCTGCCCTGCGCAGGGAACTCGCCGCTGCCCGCCTCGAACGCGGCGGACGATCAACGGCTTCTCCTTCGGCCCAGGACCTGCCAGAGGACATTCCTCCAAAATCCTGATACGCACCGGTTTCGCGTCAGATCCGGGCCTGATGCGTGGAGAGTTCGCGCTGCTTGGCGGCGAGCTGCTGGTGCAGCGACGCCATTCGCGTCTCGTTCGGTTTCGAGACTGCCGATGGGCCGGCGGCGACGATGACGTCGTTGAGATCGGAGATCTCGTGCTGGATGCGGTGCACATCAGCCTGGAGGCGGGTCACCTCGCTGGCGCGGTGCAGGCGCACGTCGTCGGCGCTGCGCCGGTTTCCGTCAGTCATCGGCGAGGAACTCGATGAGGTCAAAAACCGGTTTCTCCAGGAGCGGAGCATGTTCATCATGGTTCGTACCTCGGGTTCGGGCTGGCGACGCAATGGCGTTGCCATAAGTCTAGCTGGTGCGATCCGCATCGACGACAGCGGTGACCGTTCCAAGAGTCTCTTCTGAAGATTCGGCAGTTGACCAGCGCAGTACAATCGTGGGTGTAAAGTGATCTTCGTGGCGGGAGAGTCGCGCATGCGACGGAAACGGCACCCGCGCGGCACGCCGAGACGCCAGATGAGCCGACCTGGCCGAGGGTCACTTTTCACCCTTCATCACGACTTTGTTCATGCCTTGCAAGCGATTCTTCACGAAATTGGGTTTGGAACTTCCGAACACGGTAATGACATTGTCGCTACCTTGAAGTTGCCCCATGCTCACGGCGTACCAGCGACCAGTTGCGTCTTCGAAGAGGACGCGCAGATTGCCCGCGTGAACTCCTGTCTCCTCGCCGTGAAACTGCCAGGCGTCCACGTAGCTCGACAATTCGTCGATTACGTGCCGATCTCGTGCATGTTTGGCAATGACGTCCTGATACTTCTTCGCGTCCCAACGCAGCACCGGAGAAATCGGCAGGGTAAGGCTGGCAACGAGCTTTGCCGGCAGTACGACACGCTGCTCCGAGGCTTCCCAGCTCAGGATCGGCAGGATGTGTTCGTTCCAAACGCCACCCGGTCCGCGCGTCACTTCACGATTCAACGGATGGACTTTAACCGCCACCGAACCCACACCTCACGCGCCGACTTGCATTGACACCGAATCCTAAAGCCGACGCTGGAACGGCGCGGATGCGGGTGGCCGGCGCGCGTGGCGCTCCAGATGATAGGGGACGCTGATCACCACCGTTCCCGGCCGGAAGAGCAGGGCGGCCTTGATCCGCAACGCGGTCTGGTTGTGCAGGATCTGTTCCCACCAGTGTCGCGGCACGTACTCCGGCAGCACCACGGTCAGCGTCGCCGTCGGCGCCTGGCGCTGTAATTCGTCGAGGTACGAGAGCAGCGGGCCGACCAGCGACCGGTACGGCGATTCGATGATCACCAGTTGCACGTCCGTCGCCAGGTCGGGCCAGCGGTCGCGCATCTCCTCGATTTCGGCCTCTTCGTCACTGATGTGAATCGCGGACACGTTCTCGGAAATCGACCTCGCGTAGGCCAGGGTTTGCCGTGTGACCGGATTGATGGTGGCGACCGGCACGACCACGATGTTCAGGATTTCCTCCGACCGCACCGGCGTCAGCGAGGCGAGTTCCTGCCGCGCTTCTTCGTAATGAGTGTGGATCGCCCGCAGCAGCAGGATCAACAGCGGAATCAACACCACCACGATCCAGGCCCCGTGCGTGAATTTGGTCACGCCGACGACGAGGGCCACGACCGCAGTGGCGGTGGCGCCCACCGCGTTGATGACCCGCCCCTGTTTCCACCCCGGTTCCTTGCGCTTCTGCCAGCGCACTACCATCCCGAGCTGGGAGAGCGTGAACGATGTGAAGACGCCCAGCGCATAAAGAGGAATCAATCGCTCGGTTTCCCCGCCGAAGATCGCCAGCACGGCGATCGAGAACAGGCCCAGGGTGAGGATGCCGGTGGTGAACGCCAGCCGGTCGCCCCGGAACGTGAACTGGCTGGGGAGGAACTTGTCGCGGGCCATGAAGTAGGCGAGCCGCGGGAAGTCCGAATAGGCCGTGTTTGCGGCGAGGACGAGGATCGCGATCGTCGCCAGCTGGATGAAGTAGTAGGCGGCGTTGGCGCCGCCGAACACGCTCCGCGCGATTTGCGACACTACCGTCTCGTAGCCGCTCTCGTCCTGGGCCAGCGGCACCGCGCCGTACTGGTGGGCGAGCCAGGTGATGCCAGTGAACATGACCGCCAGGATCCCGATCATCCAGGTCAAGGTCGTCCGCGCGTTCTTCCACTCCGGCGGCTTGAACGCCGGCACGCCGTCCGAGATCGCCTCAACCCCGGTGAGCGCCGCGCACCCGGATGAGAAGGCCCGCAGCACCAGGAAGATCCCGACCGACCCGGAGCCGATCATCGCTTCGCGGCTCGGTTCCTGGACGGGGAAGCCATCGAGCGCGTTCCGGATGAATCCGATGCTGATCATTGCCGCCATGCCGAGCAGGAACACGTACGTAGGCACGGCGAAGATGGACCCCGATTCCCGGATGCCACGCAGGTTGAGCATCGTGACCAGCACGATCAGGAGGATGCCGGTCAGCACCAGGTGGTCGTGGATTTCCGGCACCGCCGAAACCATCGCCGCCACTGCCGCGGAGATGCTGACGGCGACGGTCAGGATGTAATCGATGAGGAGCGCGCCGCCGGCGATCAGGGCCGGGGTTTCGCCGAGGTTGTCCTTGGCCACGATGTAGGAGCCGCCGCCGTTCGGGTAGGCCTTGATCGTTTGACGGTAGGAGAAGCCGACGATGAAGAGCAGCGCCACGATCGCGGCGCCGATCGGCAGGCTGAGGCTCATTGCGCCCAGGCCGGCCAGGATCAGGATGCGGAGGATTTCTTCGGAGGCGTAGGCGACGGAGGAGAGGGCGTCCGACGAGAGCACGGCGAGCGCCTTGAGCTTGGTCAACCGCTCGTGGATGCCCGATGAGGTGGTGAGCGGTTGGCCGATCAGGATGCGTTTGATCCGGCCGAAACTGCGTTGCACCGGGCCCCGGCCGCCGCTCGCTTCCTCGCCGGCGATCAGGTAGCCGGGCCCCGCGCGCCGGAACTCGTCGTCTCGCGGTTGGCGTACGATCCGCACGTACCGGTCGCCGGGGTGAGAACCGCGGATGCTGGTTTTGCCATCGAGGTCCGGGTTGACGCGCTGCCCTTTGGGGCGGGGAGCCTTGATCCTGGGCTTGACCGGCGTTGGCAGGGAAAAGAGCGGCTCATCTGGCGGCGACGTGTTGTGCGGCGGCTCTTCGGCGTTCGCGCCGCCGGTCCCGTCGTCCGGAGCCAAAAGTGGGTCGCCGGGAAAGTCTGCGGCCATGGTGTTGTTGTCTCCACGTCCCGTCCGGGACGCCGCGTTCCGCATGTCCAACGGATCGGTCGGTCGAGCCTGGCCAGCCGCTGGGGTTCAGGCCACGGGATCCGAGCAACCCGTTCGTTCACGCAGCATGGCGCGCCATGCTGGCGCGCGAATGTTACTGCCTCCCGGCGCCTAACGCCACCGGGCCAGGCTGACGCGTGAAGGCTTCGGGATACTGCCCGTATACTTGACCCGAATCCGTCCCGCGAGAACCCGGTCAGCACCCGCGAAACCGGTCCAACCGTCCGTCGTCACGCACGTTGCGGCGTGACTGGAGGGAACCATGAAACCCCTCGTCAGCGTCAGGCGTTCCAGCACCAGAGAACGGTTCGAGTGAAAGCGTACTGGTGGGGAACATGATTCGGCTGACACCCTCGCGGTCGTCGGGCGGACGGGAACAGGAAGGCGAGAGCAACATGGTGGGGACGACACCGGTTATCGCAGGCAAGTCAGGCAGGGCGGGCAACCGCCTACGCAGGCGCGTTTGGCGAACGCCGCCGCAACTGGCGACGCTCTTTGCGCTGGTGATGGTCGTTGGCAGCCTGCTGCCGGTCGCCACGGCCGATATCGCCGCCGCGCCGCAAAACGACGCCGAGCGGGCCGCCGCGCAATTCCAGGCGACCGGCACGGCATCGCTGGAAGTCGATGTCGTTCGCTGCCCGGACGGCTTCGATCCCAACGATCTCTTCGGAACCTGCCACGACAACGGCTTGGCCGACATCGACGTTCAGGTCACGTCCGTCGACTCGCAGTTGGCGATCGACCAATCGCAGGCCACCGACGCCTCTGGCGGGCCGGGCCGCACCAGCTTCGTCGATCTGCCGGCGGGCGACTACACCGTGACCGTGGACCTCACTCCGGAAGCGGGCGAACGGGTGTACATCTACTGCGGCGTCTCTGGCGGCGGTGACCAACTGTCGCCCACCCCGGACGACGCGCTGACCACCGTGGTCACCGTGCCGGACGCCACGGCCGTGGCCTGCGATGTCTACCTGATCCCAACTGAAACCGCGGAAGACCCGGAAGAGCTTGCCGACTCCACGATCGAGTTGGGCGCCTTCACCTGCGCAACCGGCGCCCTGCCGATCGATGGCGGTCGCGAGTTCGAGGATTTCGAGGCGGCCTGCACGGACGAGGCGGTCGATGTCGAATTCAACCTGGTTACGGACGCCGGTCCACTGCCGGTCCAAACCACCGACGCCGACGGCGAGGTTTCGTTCACGTATCCCACCGGCGCGGAAATCCGGTTCTACTCCGGCGTGCCGCTGGAAGCCGAGGAATGGCTCTTCTGCGCGCTCGACGGCGACGATCCCGAGGAAGTCGAGATCGACGATGAAGGCGTGTCGACCTTCGACAACGCCGTGACCGAAGCCCGCGAGTGCCGCTGGTTCCTGGTCGAGGCCGACGCCGCCACCGAAACGCCGGACGGCCAGCCGACCGAGCAACCCACCGAAGCCCCGACCGAGGCGCCAACCCAACAGCCGACCGAGGCACCCGTCGATGAGTCGTCGATCGACCTCGCCGCCTTCTCCTGCGCTTTCGATGCCATCGCCGATCCGAACGCGGCCGATTTCGCCTCCTTCCAGGCCGCCTGCACCGCTGCCGCCCCGGCTGTCGATTTCAGCCTCGACACCGGCGAGTTGCAGTTCGACGAAACCACCGATGATGGCGGCAACGCGGCGTTCGCCTTCCCGATCGGCGACGAGGTCGACTTCTTCGCCGCCGTGCCGCTGGAAGCGGACGAGTACCTCTTCTGTAGCGTGAATGGCGATGACGCTGCGCTGGTCGAGATGAACGACCAGGGCGTGGCCGAATTCGACAACGCCGATGCCGAAGCCCGCGTCTGTAGCTGGTTCCTGATCGAGGACGCGCCGGCGAACGAGGCCCCCACGGAAGCGCCGACGGAGATCCCAACCGAACAACCCACCGTTGAGCCGACCACCGAGCCCACTGTGGAGCCGACGGCTGCGCCAACCGAGGCTGCCAGCGAATTGGGTTCCATTACGATCACGGCCTTCACCTGCCCCCAGGGCGAGGACGCCCAACCCGGCGAACCCGACCTCGGGGACGACTGCACGCAGGATTCCGGCGACATCCTCTTCACCTTTGCCGATGAAGCCGGCGCCACGACCGAGGCGCGCGCCGACGGCGACGCCCCGATCATCTTCCCGGAGCTCGATCCGGGCAGCTACTCCCTTTTCAGCGACGTGCCGCTCGACGCGGCCGACGAATACGTCTTCTGCACGGCCGATGGCGGCGAACGCTACGAGAAGGACCTCACCGATCGGGGCGTGACCACGTTCGGCGATCTCGACACCGAGCAGATCGCCTGCGAGTGGTACATCGTCCCCGTCAGCGACCGCAACGACGAAACTGGCGGCTCCCTCGAAATCCACCTCGCGGTTTGCCCGGTTGGCTACACCGGCGAGTCGATTTTCGACGACTGCCACGGTGAGGGCCTGGCGGATTTCGAGTTCACCCTCGAAGGTCCAGGCGGCACACAGACCGGAACCACTGAAATCCTGCAAACGCCGGGTCCCGGCGTGGTGGCCTTCACCGAGCTTGCCGCTGGCGACTACACCTTCAACGGTGGCCCTCCAGGCGACTTCGGTGAGGTCGAGCTCTACTGCAGCACCCAGCCGGACAACGGCGAGCCGGACTACGCGATCGACGACGCCTCGGCGTCGCTGACGCTGGCCGAGAACCAGGACGTGCTCTGCGACTGGTACTACATTCCCGAAGACGGATCGGGCCAGACGCCAACCCCGACGCCGACCGTCACCCCGGAACCCGCGCGCGCCGAAATCCTCGTCACGCTTTACGCCTGCCCCCCGCCTGACGGCCAGGCTGGCGCCTACGGCGGCGCCACCCGGGAAACGTTCGAGAACGAATGCACGGAGCCGGTCGACGATGTGACCTTCCGTGTCGGGGACGCCGATTCCGCCCCGTTGAGCGCCAAAACCGGCGCCTCCGGCGATGGCGCGGTGCGCTTCTTCGACTTGTTGCCGGGCGACCTGACGATGACGCCGTCGCTGCCGTCCAACCTGACCAGCGCGGCGGTCTACTGCAGCATCGACGAGGGCCGGACCTACCAGAAGGCGCTCGCCAACGGCGGCACGACGTTCGTCGACGTCAACGGCGAGTCGATCGCCTGCAGCTGGTTCGCCGTCGAGGATCGCGCGGAACCGGCGCCCGGGCCAACCGGGTCGATCACGATCCGCGAGTACCTCTGCGAGGACGACCGGTCCGAGATCACCGATTGGGACGAGGAGTGCGCGCCTGGTTCCACGGGCACGTCGTACACCATCGCCAGCACGGCCGGTGGCGATCCGGTCGACGGCACGCCGGGCGAGGACGGCGTCTACGTCTTCGCCGGGTTGCGGAATGGCTTCTACACCCTGGAACAGAACGACGGCGCCTGGTGCCGGGCGGTCGCCGACCGCGTCGACAGCCAGAGCCGCGTGATCGTCGAAGGCGGCGGCAACACCGACGTCGTGCTCTACCAGTGCAACGCGGTGGAAGACCTGCCGGACACCGGCACCGGGCCGGGCGGCACGATCGCGTCCGACGCCAGCCCGCTGACCGGCGAGCGCCTGGTCGCGTTGGCCCTCGGCCTGCT
>JBGTNF010000474.1:0-13930 GCA_041743205.1 Thermomicrobiales bacterium
ACTCGACGAAATCCGCCTGCCGATCGAGCCGGGAGACGCTGTCCGGCGCGTGCGGCCCGGCGATCTGCCGGGACCAGACGACCGATTGCGTGGAGCCCGGAACCGCGAGCCGCGCCGCGACCTGGATCGACGGCAGTTCCACGCCCGATTCGTTGTGGACCACCACGGCCCGGATGAACGGGATGCCGCTGAGCACGAGGGAGTAGTTGGCGCGGGGCTGGTATTCGAGCTGCACGCGCAGTCCATCGGTCACCACGTCCAGCGTGTCGTAGAGGTGCGCGTCCACCCTTGCTCTCCCTGCCCCGGTCCAGCCGGCTTGCGTTTGGTGTCGTTCCCTCGCCATTATGCCGAGCGAAGGCGGGAACGCACAACCAGGGCAGCAGTATCACTAACGAGCGACATTGGATCAGCTGCGTGGTTTTGCCTGGCCAACGGCAATCGCGGCCAGGACGGGCAGAATCAGCAAGCCGGCGATGGCCGGGATGTATCCACCGAAGAAGTCATAGGCAAGTCCGAACGGTATAGGACCGATCGCTGCTCCGACTACCCCAACGGCAAAACCTACCCCACGGATACTACCGAGGTAACGCCGCCCGAAATAGGACGGCCAGGCGACATCGGCCGCCACCATCCAGAGCCCGCTGGATGCGCCCCGCCAAGCCGAGTACATCAGCACCAGGGCCGGTGTTTCGGCGAAGAGCAGGAACACCATGGCCACGATCAGGCAGACCTGCCCGGCCATCAGCACGAACCGCACTGGATACCTGTCTACCAGCCACCCGGCCAGCAACGTCGTGGGAAGCGCGATCGCCGCCTCGACGGCGAAGGTGGTCGCCGCGAGCGAACTCAGGAGGCCGCGATCAGTCAGGATCGCAACCTGGTTGAAGGCCAGCCCGGTGACGACGAGCGATGGCACGACGCTGGCGCCGATCAGGAACCAAAAGGTGGTGGTGCGCAGCGCGGCGTGGAGTGTGACTCCAGACTGGTCTTCTGCCGACGCCTGGGCATCGTCCTCACGGGGCCGGGTCCCGTCCGGAAACTGTCCAAGATCGGCTGGCCGGTTGCGGATTGCGATCGCCACGATGGGGAGGAGCACGGCCCACATGATGAGGGCATTGACCTGCCAGGCGATGCGCCAGCCCACAGCGCCGATCATCAGGTTGTTGAACAAGGGAATCAGGGCCTGGCTCAGCATCGCAGCCAACCCAATCAGGCTGAACGCCCGCCCCGCCCGGGTGTGGAACCAGTTTGGCACCAGGGTCCGGGCAGCGAGCGTGAGGACGCCGGAACCGAACGTCCTGAGCATGGCGAACGAAAGAAATACGATAAAAACGCCGCTCGCAATACTGAGAAGAAGCATCGATGCGCCGAAACCGACTACCGCAATCGTAAGCACGACTCGATTGCCGACCCGGTCGATTTGGCGACCTACAAACACCAGCGCGCCGGCGCTGGCCAGCGTACCGAGTGAGTAGAGAGTCGAGAAGAGCGAACGCGACCATCCCAACTCGACCAGCATGGGGTCCACGAATACGGAGACGCCGTAGGTTTGCGCCGGCCCGGAAAGAAACACCGCGAGACAGGAGATAGAAAGCATCCGCCAGCCAGAGAATCGAGGCCGGAATTGCGCCACGATCGCTTCGCTGTGAACCCGAAGCGTGTCTCTCTCCTCCGTGAGATGTGACTCAGGTCCCGCCACGCCTCACCCCGGCCGTTTGATCATTCGCCGTCGTTGGTCTGGTCGCGCCAGAAGGAAGGATCAATGGAACACCAGCATAGACACGGCCGTTCGGTGCATCAGTTCCGTGGTGGTGCTTCCAATCATCATCTGCCGGATTCGAGAATGCCCATAGGCGCCCATGACGATTAGGTCAATGTCATCCCGCTCTATGTTGTCGGCGATGACCGCCTCCGGTTCGCCGTCTTTCAACTCGCTGGTTACGTGCAATCCAGCCGATTCGAGGCGCCGCACGGCGTCTCCCAGACGGCTTCGTCCCCCATCGCCGCCCCGGCCAACCATCAGTACTTTCCCCTCAATATCGCGCAGCAGCGGCGTCTCGACCAGGTAGTTGATCGCCTCGCCGGAACTTTTCCCACCATCGAAAGCGAGCAGATAGCGCCGAATCGGACGATGGGCCACGGCGGCGATCAGCACTGGCCGATGGCTCGCCCGGATCACTCGTTCCAGGTTCCGCCCAAGGTAGGCGGCGTCCTGCGTAGCCGCCTCGCCACCACGACCCATCACGATCATCCGGGCGCTTCGCTCATGATCCCGAAGCTGGTCGGACAACTCGCCCGACTCCAGCCGCTGGTAAACCTCCTCGACACCGGCCTCATGGATTCGACGCGCGGCATCGTCAAGCAGCACCCGGCCGCTTTCCCGCGCAACCCGGTTGCGTTGTTCATCGAGCGCCACGAGCTCCGCCAGCAGATGCTCACCTGTATCGACGCCAAGCCTTCCACTGTGATCAGCGCGCGACGCCGGATCTGGGTGCCGCTCGATACTGTGCAGAAGTTCGACGGGCACATCCAGCTCCTTCGCCGACCAGGCGGCGTGATCGCAGACGCTGGCCGCAAAATGCGATCGATCGATACAGGCGAGAATTGTCATCCCTGACTCCTTTGCGTGCGTGGTCAATGCCCTGGAACGTAATCCATGGCGTCAATCTTGTCGTGGATTCCCAGCTTGTCGACGATCGTCGTGCTGGCCTGATTCATCCCGATCAGCTCCACATCCGTCGCATCACGACGGAATTTCAGAACGACCTTGTCCAGCGCGGCAACCGCCGAAATGTCCCAGAAATGAGCGCGCGTGACATCGATGAAGACGCGATCGAGCGCCTCGTCGAAATCGAAGGCGTCGACAAATGCCTCGGCCGACGCGTAGAACACCTGCCCGGCCACAATATACGTACGTTCCCGACCATCGTCTGAAATCGTGGACTCGATTCCGAAGATCTGGCCAATCTTCCACGCGAAGAAGATGCCGCTTAACAACACGCCGACGAACACGCCATAGGCCAGGTTGTGCGTGGCGACCACCACCGCGACCGTTGCGAGCATGACGACACTTGACGTGCGAGGGTGGGTGCGCAGATTGCCGATCGATTTCCAACTGAAGGTTCCGATCGACACCATGATCATCACCGCGACCAATGCGGGCATGGGGATGCGCCCCACTATGTCACCGAGTCCGACCACCAGGCCCAGCAGCACGACACCGGCTATAAGGCTGGAAAGCCGACCACGGCCACCAGACTTCACGTTGATCACAGATTGCCCGATCATGGCGCACCCCGCCATGCCGCCCAGGAAACCGGTGGCCACATTGGCGATGCCCTGGCCGGTACTTTCACGATGCTTGTTGCTCTTTGTATCGGTCAGATCATCGACGATCGTCGCGGTCATCATCGACTCAAGCAAGCCGACGATGGCGAGGGGAATTGCGTAAGGCAGAATAATGGTCAGCGTTTCTACATTGACCGGGATATCTGGCAACAAGAACATCGGCAGCGAGGAGGGCAGTTCCCCCATATCGCCGACGGTTCGGACATTCAAGCCGAAGGCCATGCTGACAGCGGTGAGCACCACGATCGTGACCAGGGGCGATGGGACCACCGACGTCAATCTGGGAAGCCCATAAATGATGATCAGGCCAGCTACCACCATTGGGTAGGTGATCCAGCTCACCCCGGTCAGCTCCGGCAACTGCGCCAAGAAGATCAGGATCGCCAAAGCATTGACGAATCCGGTCATCACCGAGTTGGAAACAAACCGCATGACGCGGGCCAGTCCAACCGCGCCGGCAATGATCTGGATCACGCCGGTTAGGATCGTCGCCGCGAAGAGGTATTCGAGTCCATGATCCTTGACCAAATCTACGATCAACAGAGCCATCGCCCCGGTCGCCGCCGAGATCATGCCCGGCCTACCGCCAGCGAAGGCGATGATCACCGCGATCGAGAACGACGCGTAGAGCCCTACTTTGGGATCGACCCCGGCAATGATCGAAAAGGCTACGGCCTCCGGGATAAGCGCAAGGGCGACAACGACGCCGGCGAGCGCATCACCCTTGATATTCCCGAACCATTCAGCGCGCCAACGTGCAGTTGCCATTTTGTGATTTCTCCATAAAGAATGCTCCGCGCATGCGAAAGCGATGAGTCGCTCGATCGCCCAGATGAGCCAGAACTGGTTGCTCGGGCCGCAATTCAGGACTGGGTTGATTCGCCTAGAATGCTGTTGGGAAGGGCATGTTGGGACATCCGGGGAACTGCCTGAACGAGGGCGAACAGGAGCGCCGACTCCGCATCCCACCCGACACCTTCGCCTCGGGGGTGGAGAAGCATCGGGTGCTGGGGCCGTATCTCGGCGAAAAAGCTGCCGCCGTGCCTGTCGATGGAGTACGCGCCGCCAATACCGTAGATTGCCGATGCGAGCGTACCAACGTCGTATTCAGCACGGCCAGGCAGGAGGTTCATGTTGGAAAGTTGCGTCGTTGCGAGCCGCAACGCCAAGAGTTCAGCAGCCGTCGGTTCGTTCGCGTTCATCATGTACCTTCAGTGACAGGAGCCAGAACCGCTGAACCGAACGATCTTGATACGAACGCTCCAGCCATGTTAAGTAATACTGTACACTTGGGTCGACAAGGAGGTCAACCAATGTCTGTTCCCGACGATGGAATGTTAGCGACGACTTCACACGTTCGTGGTCACATTGGCGAAGCGGTGCGAACACTACGTGAGCAACAGAAGCTTTCAGTAAGAACTCTGGCCAAGCGATCCGGGTTCTCTGCAAGCTTTATTTCACAGGTCGAACATGGGCTTGCTTCTCCATCAATCAACTCGATGGAAAAGATTGCCCGGGAGCTAGGCGTATCGCTCAGCATGTTTTTCGATCAAAAGGATGAACTGCAGACGCCAATCGTTACGCGGGCCGGGGAAGGAGCGGAATTGACGAGCGGGTGGTCACAAGGAACCGTACGTGCCCTGAGCTCGTCGTGGCCAGCAAGCACCCTCGAAGCGTTGCTCATGACCCTTTCGGCTGGTGGACGCAGCGGTTCGGAACCGTCCAGCCATCTGAACGAAGAATTCGCAATCGTGCTCGCGGGCAACGTCCTCTTGCACCTGTCCGATGAGCAGCGAATCTTGCAGCCTGGCGATTCTGTTCACTTGGCGCCGCACACTCCTCATCGATGGGAAAACCCAACAGATAGACAGGCACGAATACTGCTTGTGTCATCTCGGTATCCCGATGTGGAACGAGTCTCCGCTCCGGACGTGAGTGAACGTTAGGCAGGGTAATGACTATCTCGCCCCAGCATGCTGAAGTCTTGGAATCGATCGTTGGGGAACTAAAGAAGTTGCCCATCGTCAGGGCAGTGGCCTCATACGGATCAACCGCTAAACAGGAATGGACGCCTTATTCTGATATCGATCTCTTCGTCATCATCTCGGCGCCAGCGGCGATTGAGTCGCTCCACTTTTTCATTGACCGGGTGCCAGTTGATCTCAACATTCGTGACCTTGATCGTTGGGCTAATGGAGATTTCACATGGATCCCTCTATCCGGTCTCAAAGCGCTTTGGGATCCAGACAATCTTTTCGCATCCATGACGCAAGCGCCGATTTCGCCGGCGGCTGCCGATCACAGCCGCTTCGGGCACCGGCACACGCTGATGAAACTGGACCAGTGGCAAGGCGCCGATCCGGAGGCGGCGAAGTTGCTCGTCGCCGCTGCGACCAATTGGATCATGGCCTCGTATTTCGATGCTCGACAACTCCCGTTTCCAGGGATCGACGGCGCGGTGCGATTCTTGCGTCAGCAGGAACCAGAACTTCTAGCCGCATTGCTGGCCGCACTTGACCACCCAGTAAAGCAGGTCGAGCTTCTTCGGAGAGCGTCAGAATTGGCACTCTACCCCGTCGGCGGGATGTGGCGCAACGATGAGGTGATCGCCTTTGGCTGGAGCGGGCCGCCAGACCCCGAATCAACCGCTCAGGGTCTGGCGCTTTTTCAGAATGTATTGGACGTCCGCAACGTGAGGGCAGGGTCAGTCGAGCCTTGCTAGTTCAGCAAACCTAAACGGCTCATGATTTCGCGCCGGTCAGAAGCGTTTCGAAGATCACATTCGACGACTCAGTGTCCAGGGATATAGTCGGTGGGATCAATCTTGTCATGCGTCCCCAGCTTGTCGACGATGGTCGTGCTCGCCTCATTGAGGCCGATGAGCCGGACCTTGGAACCAGCCCGGCGAAACTTGAGGACCACTTTATCCAGGGCGGCGACTGCCGAGATGTCCCAGAAATGAGCGTTGCGCACATCGATGACGACTTCATCCGGCGCCTCATGAAAGTTGAAGCCAGTGATAAACGTTTCTGCCGAAGCGAAGAAGACCTGACCGCTTACTACGTATGTGCGGATACGACCATCGTCCGTAATGCTGGAATGCACACCGAAGATTTGGCCAATCTTCCACGCGAAGAAGATGCCGCTCAGCAGCACGCCCGCCCCGACGCCAAGGGCCAGATTGTGGGTGGCCACGACGACCGCGACGGTGGACAGCATGACCACGCTCGAGGTACGGGGGTAGGTACGCAGGTTCAGGATCGAACGCCAGCTGAAGGTGCCGATCGAGACCATGATCATCACCGCCACCAGCGCCGGCATCGGCATCCGGCCGACGGCATCGCCCAAGCCCACGACCAGCACGAGCAGCACGGCGCCAGCGATAAACGTCGAGAGCCGGCCCCGGCCGCCCGACCGGACGTTGATCACCGACTGGCCGATCATTGCGCAACCCGCCATGCCGCCGAGGAACCCGGTGGCGACGTTGGCGATGCCCTGGCCGGCGCTCTCCCGGTTCTTGTCGCTCGGCGTGTCCGTGAAGTCGTCGACAAGGGACGCCGTCAGTAGCGACTCAAGCAGCCCGACGATCGCCAGCGGGATCGCGTACGGCAGGATGATCGTCAGCGTTTCGAGATTGAGCGGGATATCCGGCAAGAGGAACTTCGGCAGCGACGAGGGCAACTCGCCCATGTCCGAGACCGTCCGGACGTCGAGATCGAAGACGACGGCGACGATCGTGAGCGCCACGATGCTGACCAGGGGCGAGGGAACCGCCGTCGTGATCCGCGGCAACCCGTAGATGATCGCCAGCCCCGCCGCCAGCATGGGGTAGGTGATCCAGCTCACGCCGGTCAGTTCCGGCCACTGGGCCATGAAGATCAGGATCGCCAGGGCGTTGACGAACCCGGTCATCACCGAGGTCGAAACGAACCGCATCAGCCGGGACAGCCCGGTGACACCCGCCAGGATCTGCAGCAACCCGGTCGCGATGGTGGTAGCGAAGAGATACTGAAGCCCATGGTCCCTGACCAGGTCGACCATCAGGAGCGCCATCGCCCCGGTCGCCGCCGAAATCATCGCCGGCCGTCCCCCGACGAACGCGATGATCACCGCGATCGAGAACGAGGCGTAAAGCCCGATCTTGGGATCAACGCCGGCGATGATCGAGAACGCGATCGCCTCGGGTATCAACGCGAGGGCGACGACGAGCCCGCTGAGCACATCGGCCCGGATGTTCCCGAACCATTCTTCACGCCAACCACTCAGTACCATGTTCGACACAACTCCACGTACCCCTGCGCATTCGCGCCAGGAGTTTTCTTCCGGTTTTCGATCTTTACAGGTTGGGACTGGGAACGCTCGGGCAGTGGGTGGCTGGGGATTCGCGCCGGAACCGATTGTCCGGGTGTACGAATTGACTGCCCACGTAACGGAACCACGCTCGTTCCTCGACGCCTTGACTTTACATGCACCGCCACATGATGTCTACCCTGAGCGTCGTTGGGGCGCATCTCACCGATGGCTGGCGACCCCAACCTGCCGGCACGTGTCGAGGATGGGGCAGGTCGAGCATTTGGGGCGGATGCCGGTGCAGACGTGTTTGCCGAACGGCACCAGCAGCCGGTTGATCTCGATGTGATGGCGTTCCGGGAGCACCGCTTCGAGCGCGATCATCGACTTTTCGGGCGTCGTCGCCCGGACGTAGCCCCAGCGGTTGGTCACGCGGTCGACATGGACGTCGACGCTGATCCGGGCCTGTCCGCAGGCTACGCCAAGCACGAGGTGGGCACACTTGGGGCCAACGCCCGGTAGCGCTTGCAGCACCGCGTCGTCGCAGGGCAGCTCACCGTCGAAGTCGTCCCGCGTCCGTCGCGCGATCTCCTGGATCTGGCCGGCCTTGCGCGGACCGAACGTAACGTCGCGGATCAGCTCGCCGATTTCGGCGACTGGCAGTTCGGCGAGTTCGACTGGCGTCCGGGCGACGGCGAAGAGGCGCGGCGCAGCCACCACCGACACCTCGTCGCGGGTCCGGATCGAGAGCAGACAGGCGACCAGTTGCTCGAACGGCGAGTCGTACCCCTGCCCGGCCAGCTCGAACATCGCGGCCTTGGGAAAGGGCTCGACCGCCACCGCGATCCGCTTTAGGGCCTCGTCGATATCGAACGGCGCCTTGTCCATGGGCGTTTACCCTTCCTGTATCGCGTACCCGATCAGCCGCCTCTGGCTTTGCCATTCACGTCATGTCGAGCGCAGTCGAGACATCTCGCCGGCCCTGCTGGATACGCTGGATCGCCGCAGCGACGACTGCGAGAATTCCAGACATACTGCAAATGACCATTCGAGCCCGATCATGCGCCCGCCTTGCGCGGGAGCTGGTCCAGCACCCGCTTCGGGACCTTGCAGATCATGGTGTAGGCCGGGTCGAAGACGTTGCCGACGTCGTACTCGACGCACTGGCCGAGCAGGGTGCTGGCGGCGATCGTGTTCAGCCCCCAATCCGATTCCAGCCAGCGCACCATCTCGGTCGTCGCGTGCTGCAACGCCTGGTCCAGCGGCCGGGCGTTGCCGGCGGTGAAGATGCACGCGTCGTTTTCGCCGCGCGGCCAGCCGATGCGCTGCCCCTTGCGCAGGTCGACCGCGAATTCGACATCGAACGAAATCTCGATCCCGGTGCCGACGATTTCGCCATCGCCCTGGATCGCGTGCCCGTCGCCGAGGTGGAACAGCGCGCCCGGCACGAAGACCGGCAGGTAGATCGTGACGCCCTCGCAGAAGCCCCGGTAATCCATGTTGCCGCCGTGTTCGGCGGAGGTCGCCGTCGAGATCGCCTCGCCCCTGGCGGGGGCCACGCCGAAGCAGCCGACCATCGGCTCCATCGGCAGCACCAGGCCCTCCAAGCCAGGGATCGACGTATTGAGCTTCACCTCCCGACGCTCCGGATCGACTGCCCACTCAGCCAACGGGTTGCGCGGCAGTTCGCGCGCGAACTCCGGATCGACCACGTTGGGCGCCAGCACACTGGCCGCGACGCCGGTCGGCCGGTTCGGGGTCAGCCGGTCGAAGCGCAGGACCAGGGTGTCGCCGGGTTCGGCGCCGTCGATGGAGAAGGGACCGGTCTGCGGATTCCCGCGTTGGGCCACTCGTTCGCCGGTCTGGTCGCAGCCCATCGCGTCGACGGTGGTCGTCGCCACGGTGTCGCCGGGCTGGATCGTCAGCACCGGCGAGTGCGACCCGATCGTGTTGAAGTAGTGATCCGGAGTAAACTCGTGTCTCGTCACGTTTGGTCCTTTCAGGGCGTGGTCAGGCGCTGGCGGCGGCCGGTCCGGCTATCCTGCCATCTTACGGGCAGGCCGCCGCTTTGGCGCGCCACGCAAAGGACCAGTTCACCGTGCAACCCGACCAGATCCGGCTCCTCACGCCGCATCAGGACATCAACGACATCCTCGTCCAACTGGCTGAGGGGCTGGCCGGCATTCTCAATGGAAACCTGGTCGGTTTCTACCTGACCGGCTCGCTGACCTACGGCGATTTCGACCGCGGCAGCAGCGACCTCGATTACCTCGTGGTCATGGACGAACCGGTTTCTGACGAGCAGCGCCAGGCGCTAGTGGCGCTGCACGATGCCGTCGGCGAGCGGTTCCCCACCTGGCAGGAGCGGATCGAAGGCTCGTA
Organism: Thermomicrobiales bacterium; assembly: GCA_041743205.1. Taxonomy (GTDB): domain Bacteria; phylum Chloroflexota; class Chloroflexia; order Thermomicrobiales; family UBA6265; genus JACCYX01. Next base: position 10,021 of record JBGTNF010000474.1, read on the forward strand.
CGTCACGCTGGCCATGCTGCCGACCCTTCTTACGCCAGAGGCGGGCCGGCCCTACGTCAACGGGGGCGCATTCTGGGAACCGGACCCGCCCTACGGCAACGAATGGCTGCTCAACCTCTACGTGTTGCGCGAATGCGGGATCGCGCTGATCGGGCCGGACCCGGCGGACCTGATCGGGCCGGTCGCGATCGACGACGTTCGCGAGGCGTCGTGGCGCGACCTGATCGAGGACTGGTTGCCGAAAGCCGGCGACGCGGCATTCTTCGAGGACAGCCACTTGCAGGCGTACGTGACGCTCACCCTCTGCCGCATCCTGCACCGCGCCGCCCACGATGGCGTGGCTTCGAAACGGGTGGCCTCGGCCTGGGTCAAGGCCACCTACGGCGAACCCTGGCGGTCGCTGGTCGAGCGGGCCGAGCGATGGGCGCACGGCGAGGACATGGGCTCGAACGCCGAGGTCCGCGACTTCATCCGCTTTACGGCCAATACTCTGGAACCGTCATGCGCGTCATAGGGCTGCCGTCCCGAGCTTTCGAGGGCAGCGACGCGAGTCATCTCGGCACTGTTGACCATCCCTGGCTCGGGCCAGATCAACCGGCCCTGCCGCACCCTGGCCCTTGCGACACGGCGCCTCCATGCCAGGCTGATCCATAATCCTGAGATGACGTACCGTGACCACCGAAGGAACCGCCGCAATGACAGATCAGGCTAATCCAACCCCATCCACCATCCCCACCGACCTGAACGACGACGGCGAGTACACCCCGGCTGGCGAGGACCAGGGAGTTTCGTCAACGTTCACCGCCGATCAGGTGGCTGCCGCCTTCGAGGTCGACATCGAGCGCATCCACAACGCGTTCCAGGGCGAATTCGGACTTGGCGCCGAAGGTTCGGTCGATTCCAAGGGCGCCCAGCAAATGGCGGAAGTCATCCTTGGCGACAAACCGCAGGACATCCAGCAGGCCGCGCTGATGAAGTTGGGCGCGTTCTCACCGCGCACCGATCACGACTGGGGATTCGGGGAAAAGGCGGAGGACGAGGAGAGTGACCGGCTCAAGCGAACGGCCAACTCGAACGACGAGGACCGCGGCTGATCGGCATCGCCCAGGCTACTCGCCAGTAAGCGCCCGGGCAGCCCGTTCCACCTTCTGCCGCGCCAGCTCCTGCCGCTTTTGAGCCTCTACATAACTGCGGAGCACCGCATTCATACGCGTCTGGTAGCCTTTGCCAGTCGCCTTGAACCACTCGATGACATCGCCGTCGAGACGCACGGTCATTTGGCGCTTGGGTTCTGGAAACCCGACCATGACGTTGTCCCAATTCTTCAGGTCGGGATGGAGGCCGGCTTCGTCGGGATCGGACGCGATGGCCGCTTCCAATTCTTCCTCGGTCATCGCATCGAAGCGGGCCCAGTCGGTCTGACTCTCGCCGCGCGCGCGTTTCTGCCGGAGTTCCTCAGCCGTGTAGCTGACGATACGCTCGCTTTTCTGCATCCCGCGTTCTCCTCATTGAAATGATGCGGACCTTTTCGCCGCGTTGCGTCCAGACAAGGGTGACGAATCGCTCTAGTTGAATGGCCGTAGCGACGTACCGCTCCTCATCGTCACAGGAGCTGGTTGTGGTCGACACTGGTCGGCCATCGAACAGCAAGTCAGCATCGGCGAAGTCCAGTCCATGCTTCTCGATATTGGCCAGCCGTTTGTCCTCGTCCCACTCGAATTCGACCATGCCATCATACCTACAATTGTCGTTACAATCAAGTTTGGATCGAGCGTGTGGCGATCCGGCCGCCTTCGGGGCCGACGTCTCGAAGGCAGCCGGTTTGCGTGAATCTCAGAACGTCTTGGCGCCCTGGACCGGAAGCATCACCGAGTAGAGCGAGGTGGTGCCGCAGATGAAGAGCCGGTTGCGCCTGGCTCCGCCGAAGACCACGTTGGCGACGCCCTCCGGGACCAGCACCTTGCCCAGCAGCGTGCCGTCGGGGTCGAGGCAGTGGACGCCGTCGGCGGCGCTGGTCCAGACCCGGCCGTCGGTGTCGAACCGGAAGCCGTCGAAGCCGCCTTTCGTGCAGACCGCGAAATCGTCGCCGCCCGAGAGCGTGCCGTCATCGCCGACATCGAAGATCCGCAGGTGGCTCGTTCGCGCCCGGCCGGTGTCGGAGACCACCAGCTTCGATTCGTCCGGACTGAAGGCGATTCCGTTGGGGCGGTCGAAATCGTCGGCGACCACCTCGACCTCGCCATCATCCGGATCGACGCGGTAGACGAAGTTGCCCGCCTGTTCGACCTCGCCCTTGTGGCCTTCGTAATCGGACTCGATGCCGTACGGGGGATCGGTGAACCAGATCGACCCGTCCGATTTGACGACGACATCGTTGGGGCTGTTGAGTTGCTTGCCGTCGTAGGCGTCGGCGATCACCGTGATCGAGCCGTCGTGCTCGGTGCGGGTCACGCGGCGGTTACCGTGCTCGCAGCTGACCAGCCGCCCCTCGCGGTCGACCGTGTTGCCGTTGGTGAACCCGGCCGGGTTCCGCAGCACGCCGGTCACGCCGGTCGTTTCGTCCCAGCGCAGAATGCGGTCGTTGGGAATATCGCTCCAGATCACTGACCGCATGAGCGGGAACCAGGCCGGTCCCTCCGCCCAGCGACAGCCTTCGTACAGCTTCTCGACCCGCGCCGACCCCTTGAAGCACGCGTAGAACCGCTCGTCCTGGATCTCGAAATCGCTCGCCGCCATGATCTGGCCTCCCTCGTCCTTGCCGTGAATGCTCATCGATGATGAGTATTCACCGCGACAGGGGCGGCGCTGTCAACCGATTCTGGAGAACTGGCTTCGGCGGCGAGGCAGGTAACCTCCTGTCGCGCATCACGAGGTGCTCGAAGATCGGGCCGAGCGCGAGCGCCGGGAAGAAGGTGAGGCCACCGACGATCAGGATCGCGCCGATCACGTGTGACGCCGAAGGCGGTCTTGACGCGTGGAGTGCAGGCCGGAGACCGGCATGCGAAGAAGGCGAGACCAGTCACCAGCCCGGCATGCCCAGCCCGTGACCTTCTAGGGCGAGCGCCAGGTGATGTGCGACACCGGCGTGCAGAAGCGACGCGTGCGCAAGCACGACCTCGGTGCGGTACGCACCAACGAGGACACCTCGGAGCGACCGCCCGTTCCGCGTAGGTACGACGACGGTGTCGGCCGTGACGGACTTGAGCCAGCTCACGCGCCCAGATTCGGGTGCAGGTCACGATGTCCCGTGCAGGCGCGAAGACGACCTACCAGACGAGTCCATCGAGATGGTTATGGCCGGAAAGCAGGCGAGCGATGCGGTCCCGCGCCGCTTCGCGTAAGTCAGGCAGGGGGTGGTGTGCGTACAGCGCGAGCTCTCCGTACATGTCATGGAAGTTCAACCGCTCGCGCAGATGCTCGCGCTCGAACAGCTCCGGATACGCGCCGTGCAACCATCCTGGGACCTCTGTGAGTGTGGTCTCGTCGAGCCCTCGTTCGTCGGGTGTGGGTGGGTACTCTCGCGCCTTCGCGCACCAGCGCAGGATGGTATCGAGCTCGACATCTGCTGGCTGAGCCAACGCCTCCGCGAAGTCGATAAGACCGGTGACGCGTCCTTGGTCGACGATCACGTTGGATCCATGTACATCACCATGGACGAGGACGGGTTCGTCGGCGGCGAACAACGCCAGCCGCTCCTGGAACCAATCGGTGACGTCCGCGAGCAGGCGCGAGTCATGACCCGGCAGTCGCCGGGCATCCTCGACCTGCTGGAGCGCCGCACTCACGACGGGCGGTTGGAACGCATCCCGCGGCTCTCGATGATTGCCTGGCGCGTGTGCGAGTCCGCCGCTGGCCATACCTCGTACAGGGTTCGGCCGGGCAGACGTTCGGAGATGTACCACGGCCCGTC
>JBGTNF010000475.1:0-2610 GCA_041743205.1 Thermomicrobiales bacterium
TCGAAGGCGCCGAAACGCTGGCGGAACGCGCCCAGGCCTGGGTCTTCCCAACCGGCGTGATGACGCACGTCCTGCTGGTGGCCGGGCTGCGGAACCCGACCGTGCGCCGGCGCTACGAAACCGTCCGTGAGCTGCTGGCGGTCCACAGTCGGCTCGACCTGCATGAGAGGTTGCTCGGCCTGCTCGGCTGCGACGGGATGGACCGTGAAACGGTCGAGCGCCACCTGGCGACCGTCACCGGGCTCTTCGACGCCGCAGCGCCGGTGAAAGCCCCGTCGTACCGGTTCGCCTCCGACGTCACGTCGATCTCCCGGCCGATCTCGATCGACGGCAGCCAGGACCTGATCGACCGTGGTTTCCACCGCGAGGCGGTCTTCTGGCTGGTCGTGACCGGGTCCCGCGCGCTGCAGAAGCTGTATCACGGGCAGGGAAGGGCGGTCGCCGCGCCGTACGAGGCTGGCTTCGCCGACCTGCTGGCCGACCTCGGCCTGGCAACGGTCGACGATTTCCTGGAACGCCGGGACCGCGCGCTGGCGCTCCTGCCCGAGGCCTGGCAGGTCGCCCTGGAGATCATCGATACCGAACCGGAGATTTTGTCGTGATGCGAAGCCGGGAACTTGACGAGCTGAACCGGTTCTGGCGGCGGGCCGACGCGCTGGTGGCCGCGCATCCGATCGTGATCGACCGGCCCGGCGGCAGCGGCCATCCCCGGTTTCCGGACATCGTCTACCCCTTCGACTACGGTTACCTTGAAGGAACCGGGGCGATCGATGGCGACGGCGTGGACTGCTGGCGCGGCAGCCGACCCGAACTGGCCGTGACCGGCGCGATCGTGACGGTCGACGTAATCAAGGCGGACAGCGAGGTGAAATGGCTGGTCGGCTGCACGGCAGGTGAGATGGCGGCGGCGCTGGCGACGCATCGCACGGCGTGGCAATCGGCGCTGCTGATCGTCAGGGTTGCGGGAGGTGACGCGGGATGAACGGGTTGGCGCGCAAGTATGGCTACCGGCTCGGGTCGATCTGGACCATGTTGACGGGGTTCGACCGCCCCTTCCAGACCCTGGCCATCTTTGCCGGACGCGGCGGGAAAGGGACGAGGACCATCGCGGTTCGCGGCGATGATTATCGCTTCGAGGTTCGCGGCGCGATGGACACCTGGAGCGTCAAGGAATCGCTGCTCGATCGCCTTTACGAACGCTACGGGTTCGTGGTCGAGCCAGGCTGGACGGTCATCGACATTGGGGCCGGAATCGGGGAGTACGCGATCTCGGTGGCGGCCGCCACTGGGGGCCGGGTGCTGGCGTTCGAGCCGTTCCCGCCCTCGTTCGCGCTGCTCGAACGGAACGTGGCGCTCAACGGCGCGGCCAACGTCGAGATGTTCGAGGTCGCGGTCACGGGCCAGCCACGATCGTTGGGACTCGACGTGTCGAGCGCCGAGCCGGTGATGGTCGAGGCCGTCGACCTGGCGCCCGGATCGTCCAGCGATCAGGCGCCGATCGCCTCCGCCACGCTGGCGGAGATTCTCCAGGACGAGGGGCTGGACGTGGTCGATGTGTTGAAGCTCGATTGCGAAGGGGGCGAGTACGACATCCTGCTCAACTCGCCGCCGGCCGTCATCGCCCGCGTCCAACGGATCGTGATGGAGTATCACGAGGGGGCCGGTGGTCACACCCACGCGGACTTGGTGACCTCGCTCAACGGCGCCGGATTCGCCGTGCAGGTCTTTCCCAACCCGGTTCACCCGGACCAGCTCGGCTATCTCCGGGCCAGCCGGTAGGCGATCGACGGAGCACAACGAACAGGGCCGGCGGGACACACGTGTCCCGCCGGCCCTGTTCCAGCCTTCCCCTCCCTCAACCGCCCCGAGGCAGCCGTGGGTCCCTTGCGATAGTGATCTGGTGTGGTGGCGATTGCGCCGGGTTCACTATAACCCGCCACATGGACTCGCGGCAACAGGATGTACGTACATCACTTACATACAACGATACATGACTGGTGACGGGAGCGGTAGGTTTTCCCGAAAGTCACGTTGTTGCGCTGCTGGCGACAACTGCCGCGCCACGGCTCGCCGACTCACGCCCCGCCTTAATCCGTATTTTTACGGGTTACAGGCTGGCTGGCTGGCTTCTACACTTGAACCAGATCGAGGAACCGGTCCCGCTTCACGGCTTGACGAAGCGCGAACGTCCGGAGATCGACCATCCAGTGGTTGGAGTTTCTTTCTTACCCCATCCAGTCACTGTCGAAGCCGAGCGGTCGCCTGCCCCAGCCTGTCGACCGTTCGGTTTCATCGTTAAGCGCCCTCTACCTGTCCCTCCCAAGATGCGAGATCAATTGTTCCGGCCCGCAATGCTCGCGGACGGTCCCGCCTGGCGCCCTTCCGCCCGTCCCGGTCAAGGTCTTGCGGAACCGGTCTAACCGGACCACACTACCGGGCATGCACCCGACCCCATGCCCGACCGTCCGGAAAGGACACCAGCCACCGTGATTGACGCTTCACCGATAACCGATCGACCCGTTCGCTGGGGGATCATCGGCACCGGCCGGATCGCCCACCACTTCGCCAACGGCCTCAAGGCCGCGCCCGACGCCGTCCTCCACGCCGTGG
>JBGTNF010000476.1:0-8075 GCA_041743205.1 Thermomicrobiales bacterium
GGCCGGAAACGACAATGCCGGCGCCTTCGCGCGCCAGCCACTCGGCGATCGTCCGGCCCAGGCCTCGCGTGCTGCCGGTGACGAGCGCGGTCTTGCCAGCCAGGCGTCCGTAGCCCCGGCCCCAATCGGCCGGCGCTTTGGGAATTTCTGGATTGTCGATATCGCTCACCCTGTTCCTCCGAATTGGATAATGTCGCTTTACCAGCAGTCACCGTTCGCGGTCGCCCACGTCCCTCGGGGCAGTGTGCCGCAGGAAGGGGACGCGTGGAATGGGGAACGATCAGGCATCCGTGCCGGGGACGGCCAGCTCGTCCAGCCGGGCGATAATGCTCCCAACCCGATCCAGGGCATCCGCATTCTGACCGAGGAGCGTGTCGGCTGAAACATGAAGATCGTAGTCCGCCGTATTGCGATAGTCACGAAGAAAGGCCAGGCTGTCCGCGATGTCCGAGTCGATGGCCGTCAACATGCGCTGAACTTCGGCGTGCTCCCGACCAAGCCGTACCCTTCGATATCCCAGATGTGTCTCACACCACGCCCGCGCTTCGAGGTAGGCCGCATAGTATATGCGGCCAATTTGCGATCGCAGGCTCGCCTCAGAATCCAGGGGCTGCAGAAATGTAACGATCTCAAGAAAATCGCGTCCCCTCATCTCGGCAACGTCTCGATCGGACCGGCCCACATTGGAAAAACGAAAATCAAGTCACGGTTGTAATCTGGCCGGTGTCCAACGTCGTGCGTGAACAGGTCGACGGTTTGCCGATAGTCCGCCCACGGCTGGAAAACATGAAGGAGCATGCGCAGGGGAGGATCCCAGTCGTCGTACTGCACCGTATCGAGCGAGATGCTGACTCCCGGGAACATCTCCTCGGCCTTTTCGCTGACGCGGGCGATGAAATCCTGGAGTTCGGGATGCTCGCGCAACACGGCGAGCACCGACGCCTTTTCCTTCGGGTCCTTCGGGATGAACTGGGCAACGGCGACCATGGCGGCATCTCCTTCCATGCGCCCATTCTACCGGACACGCGGCGGACGCAGGATTGGGGCGACGACAGGTGTCGCCGCCTCGTATCAACTGCCTTGGTCCGCCGTTTACCCCTTGAGCGCGCCCGCCGTGAGCCCGGATTCCAGCCGACGCTGGAAGATGATGTAGACGAGGAGGGTGGGCACCATCGTGATCGTCATCGCCGCGAACAGGGCGCTGTAGTCATTGGCGTACCCCTGCTGGATCGAGAGGAAGTTGAGCCCGACCGAGAGGAGCAGCTTGTCCTCGGCCATTAGCACGAGCGGCAGCAGGAACTGGTTCCACTGGCCGAGGAAGTTGAAGATCCCCATCGCGATCAGGCCCGGTTTCGCCATCGGCAGCATGATCTGGAAGAAGGTCTGGTAGTGGCTCGCGCCGTCGACGATCGCCGCTTCGGCCACCTCGCCCGGCAGCGTCTTGAAGAAGCCGGACATGAAGAAGATCGTGAATGGCAGCGAGTAGGCGATGTAAACCAGCGCCAGGCCGTGGTAGGTGTTGTAGAGGTTGAGGTCGGTCATCAGGAACCGCAGCGGCACCAGGCCGAGGAAAACCGGGAACATCAACCCGGCGGTGAAGAGCAGGTAGACGAAGCGGTTGCCAGGAAACTCGAACCGCGAGAGCACGTAGGCCGCCATGGCCGAGAGCAGGATCGTGCCCGTCACCGACATCGCCAGCACGATCACGGTGTTCAGCGCGTAGTTGCCGATGCTGGCGGCGTTCCAGGCGCGGGAGAAGTTCTCCCACTGCAAGGCGGCGGGCCAGCCGAACGGATCGCGCTGGATCTCGCGGTTGGTCTTGAACGAGGTCATGATCATCCACAGGAACGGGAAGATCACGAGAATCGCCCAGAACCCGAGCATCACCTGCGAGAAGATGGCCAGCGCCCAGTCGGCGGGCCCGGTGGTGGAAACGGCGGTCGCGGCCGAGGCGCCGCCGGCTGGAGCCGGGGCGTCCGCGACATCGTCCTCGATCAGGCCCTGGAGTTGCTTGCTGTCGATCTCGCTACTCATGGTCGTTGCCTCGCCTTCGGCACGATGCCGGTGCGTTCGGTTGGGGCCGATGTGTACGCAATGCTCGTAGGGGAGCACCTTGTGTGCTCCCGTGGCCCCGCGACCCGGTAGAAACGGGAGGACACAAGGTCCTCCCCTACCAGAAGACGCGGTCGCACGGCGTCAATATTCATAGGTTTCGCGCCTCGTCACGCGCATCAACACCACCGAGAGCAACAGGGTCAGGATCAGCAGGATCACGCCGACCGCCGCCGCGCTCCCCCAACTGCTGAATTCGAATGCTTCCTTGTACATGTAAACGGCTACGGTCTCGGCGCTTTGCGACGCCGCCGTGGCGCCGCCCTGGGTGATGACCTGGACCAGCACGAACATATCCAGCGCCGTGATCGCGATGTAGATGATCGCGGTCCGGATCGTTTCCCACATCAGCGGGAACGTGATGTCCCGGAACGACCGCCAGCGCGAGGCCCCGTCGAGCACCGCCGCTTCATAGAAGGAGGTCGGGATCGATTGCATGCTGGCGATGAAGATCACCATGTAGAATCCGACCGCGCCCCAGATGAAGACGAATGCGATCGCCCACAGGATCGTGGACGGATCGGCCACCCAACTCCGGGTCAGGTTGTCCAGCCCCACCTTTTCAAGCGTGGCGTTGAGCAGGCCGGAGCGTGGGCTGTACACGTACTGGAAGAGGATGCCGACGATGACCGCGGAAATGACCTGCGGGAAGAAGAAGACGACCCGGTAGAACCCGGACCCGGCAATGCCCTTGCCCCCCTGCGTAAAGAGGGCGGCAAACAGCAAGGCAATGCCCAGCGTGCCGATCGGCAAGGCGAGCAGGAATTTGCCGTTCCGCCCAAGTGCATCGAGGAAGCGCCCGTCGGTGAGCAGGTTTTCGTAATTCCGGAGCCCGACCCACGGCATGGTCGAGGCGGTGCCCGACCAGCTGGTGAGCGAGATATAAAAGGCACGGACGTACGGGTAGAGGACGAACACGAAATAGAGCAGCAGGGCTGGGGCCAGGAACGGGACGATGACCCGGTATTTGTTGTGGTACATGGCTCTATCCCGCCTCGTGCCGAAAGGATTTCCAGACTTTCGACGCCATCCGCGCGAAACTCGCCTGGCGCCGGCGCACCGCGGTCGACAGGGGGAGCATGGATCGCCGCAACCAAACTGCGGCGATCCATGCCGTGCGACCAGGGTGACTAGCTCGCCGGCGTCGCCGCCGGCGTCGCGCCGCCCGCGCCAGGCGCCGTGGCGGTGAACTTCGGAATGGCCGGATCATCGCGCGTCTCGTCGACCGCGGCCTGCATGGTCGCGATCAGTTCGTCTGGCGTGATCACGCCAGTCATCAACTCGTTGAATGAAACCTGGGAGACCTCGTCGAGCCGGGCGTACCAGCCGCCCCAGCGGGACACGAAGGTATTCTCGCCGGCGGTGGCGATAACCTCATTGACGGAGGCGAAGGCCGAGCCGAGATCGAGGTCGTCGGCCGAACCGTTGACCACCGTCAGCGACTTGGTGGCCTCGGAGAAGAACCGGCCGCCCTCCTGCGAGAAGAGGAGGCGGAGGTACTCCTTGCCACCCTGGACGTTGGCGCCCTGGGCGAAGACGATGAAGTCCTCGCCGGCCGAAGCCTGGATGCCCGAGAACGGCAAGGCATCCTCGGCCGTCAGCGACGGCACCGGCATCACGCGCATCTGGAATTCGGGGATTTCGGTGAGCAGATCGATCATCTCGTTCTCGAGCCAGGAACCGCAGGGCAGGAAGACGGCTTCGCCCTCGATCCAGGCGGTCTGGGACTCGGTGTGACTCAGCCCCTCCGTGCCTTCGAGGATGTACTCCTCGTTCCACAACGTCTGGATCGCTTCGAGAGCGGTCTTCACGACCGGCTGGGTCCAGGCGTCGGCCTCGATGTTGTCGAGCTTGAGCTGGGCTTCCCAGCCGCCCGACTTGTAGACGAGTTGATCGAAGACGGCCCGGATGTAGTAAGGGTAGAGACCCTGATACGTGAACGGGGCCATTTCGCCCTCGTCCTTGATCACCTGGCACATGGCGATGAAGTCAGCCCAGGTCTCCGGGTAGGTCCAGCCCTTCTCATCGAAGAGGGTGGTGTTGTACCAGATGCCGTAGACGCCGTTGACGTACTTCAACACGTACTGCGTGCCGTCGAACACGCCGTCGGCCTGGGAACCGGGCGCCAGGGAATCAGCGAACGTGACGCCCTCCTGGCCGTAGGCCGGGGCCGCCATCAGGTCGGCGAGATCGGCGAGCTGGCCGTCGTTCACCAGCGACGTCGTGTTGAAGTTGCCGGCGCCGGAATTGTCCATCACGTCCGGAGGGTTGCCCTCGACGACGCGGGACTGGTACTGCTCCTGCAGGCGCTGGGTCGGGTTGTACGTGATCTCGGCGTCCGGGTAGAGGGCGCCGTAGATGTTGTCGTTGACGTTGACGGCGTATTCGTTACCGTAGCCGCCATCGAAGATGACGACATCGAGCGGGGCGGCGGGGTCGACGCCGAGCGGGTTCTCGGCGCCCTGGGCCACGGCCTCGTGCGCCTTGCCCACGAAGGCGACGGTCAGCGCCGAAGCGGAGATGCCCATCACGGCGGCGCGCTGGATCATCTCGCGGCGCGAGAGCCCCTTGGCCGCCACCTCGCGGAACAACTGGTCGATGCGACGGTTCATGTCGTTTGACACCGTTAGCCTCCTGGCCGTTTCATCGTCACCGAAAGAGGGTTTTCGGCGCGATCATGCCCACAGACGGCAGCCGAGACGTTCGGTTGCCAGGACCCAATTGTCACGAAGACGGTCCGAAGTGTACCCCGAATGATCCAGCGTCATCGAGCCTCGTTGTGCTCGATGCACGAATCGCCCGATCCGGCGCCAGACGCTGGCGCCGGCCCACCCCGGAGCCGATCACGGCGCCTTCAAGCGTGACCCCGTCACTTTCTCAAAACCGGGGGAGCGCCGTCAAGGCCACGGGAAAGCCCGGCCGGCAGCCGGGCATCGCTCCGTACCCGGCCACCAGCCAGCGCAGGGTCCGCTTGGGCCGGGCGCTCCACGGGGCCACGAGACCGGGTTCGAGCGCGGACGGGCAATGGTGTATAGTCGAGGCCAAAGTCACATAATCGACTGGTCCCGCGCGGGTTTGCGCCCGCACCCACAGGAGGGTCACCCCATGCCTCGCACCCGGCTCGGCGGCGCACTCGCCGTCATCCTGCTCGCTTCACTGCTCTTTGCCCCGCTGGCGAGCGCCCAATCGACGCGGCTCTCGATCGCGACCGGCGGCACCGGCGGCGTCTACTTCCCGTACGGCGGCGCCCTGGCCGGCGTGCTTTCGGACGGCCTGGACGACACGGAAGTGACCGCCGAAGTCACCGCCGCCTCGGTCGACAACATGTACCTGATCGACGATGGCGGCGCCGATCTCGCCTTCGTGCTCGGCGACACCGCGTTCGACGCCGCCCAGGGCAACGCGCCCTTCGAGGAGCAGGTCAACGGCGTGGCGCTGGCGACGCTCTACAACAACTACACCCAGATCGTGGTCAACAGCGATTCCGGCATCGCTTCGGTCGCCGACCTCGCCGGCAAGCGGGTCTCGGTCGGCTCGCCGGGCAGCGGCACCGAAGTCATCGCCAACCGGATCCTGGAAGTGAGCGGGATCGACCCGGAATCCGGGATCGAGGTCGAACGGCTCGGCGTGGCCGAATCGGCGGACGCGATCCGCGACGGCAACATCGATGCCTTCTTCTGGTCGGGCGGCCTGCCGACGGCCGCGATCACCGACCTCGGGGCCACGCCCAACCTCTCGATCTCGATCCTGCCGCACGGCGAGGTCACCAGCCTGCTGCAGGAGGCCTACGGCGACTTCTACAGCACGGCGACGATCCCGGCCGAGACCTACCCCAACCAGGCCGAGAATGTCGAGGTCGTGATCGTGCCGAACGTGCTGGTGGTCAACGGCGAGATGGATGAGGAACTGGCTTACACGATCACGAGCGTAATGTTCGCCGGGCAAGCCGACCTGGCCGCGGCGCACCCCGCCGCCAACGACCTGACGTTGGAGAACGCGGTCCAGAACTCGCCCATCCCCTACCACCCGGGCGCGATCCGCTACTACGAGGAGCAGGGCGTGACGATCGGCGGGGAGGGATCCCCGGAAGCCTCGCCCGAGGCGTGAGGGTTTCGATCACCTCCGTAGGGGCCGGCCTGTGTGCCGGCCCGCGAATATGCGGTGGCCCGCAATGCGGGAGGCCACACGGGGCCTCCCCTACGAGATCGACAGGATGCGGGCATGCGCCAAACCATGATCGCCATCGCGCTGGTGGCGGTCATGGTTCTGGCCGGGCTGGTGATGACGCCGGTCACGCTGGTTTCCGTGACCGGCGACGGTGATCGCGCGATGGTCTGCGAACGTGTCGGCCGGGAATCGACGATCGCGCTGACCTTCACCCATTCGATGTACGGCGGCGACGTCACCGAGACGTACGTGCCTGGCGACAATGGGCGCCTGCTGCGGACCAGCATCCTGACCGCCAATGCCGCCGCCGCCGAGTACTACGCCTGGGACGGCGCGGTGGCGCGAACGGGTGACCGGTTCGAGGTGATGATTTCGGACGAGGCGTTCCCGTCGATCCCGGTTCGCGTCGACCAGATCGGCAAGCACCGCATGACGATCGACGGCGCGACGGTCGACTTGGCGGCGATGGTGCATGGCTCGGAAGGGGTCCGGCTGGCGCTGGTCACGCGGCCGTTGGTTACGTGGATGCTGGGGATGGGGTGTTAGAACCAGGCGGTCCGATGTTGTCGTAGGGGAGGGCTAGCGGGCACAAGGCTTGGAGTGACCGGGTCTTGGCTGCCCGCGTATGCCCTCCCGCTCAACCGGGCCGGACAACATTCGGTGTGCCGTCCCCGTCTCCCCGGTCACAAGCGACCCTGCTGACCTGGATCTGGGCCGACAAACAAGGTGCGATAACGACATGTTGAGCGGGCGGGCATACACGGGCCAAGACCTGGTTGCCCAAGTGTTCTCAATGGGCCCGTTAGCCCGCCCCTACGAAATCTGTGAAAAATCGACCAGTCGTCTGGAGAAAACCTTGCATGAAGGAACCGGATGACATCCGCCGAACACGGCCATCCAACAACGAGACGGTGGAAGTCGACCCGGAGTTCGAGTCGCCCGAGGCGACTCAGGACCTGATCGAGACGTACGAGGCCGAGAGCCCGACCCGGAAGCTGACCGGGCCCTGGGCGCTGATCGTGACCGTGATCGCGGTCGGCCTCTCGGTCTACGCGCTCTATGCCACCCGGGCCACGATCTCGGCCCAGATCTACCGCACCGCCTTTCTCGGGATCGCGTTGGTGCTGACCTTCCTGCTCTACCCCATGGTGCGAGGCTCGAAGCGCACTGGCATCCTGGGGCTGATCTTCGGCGGGGCGAAGGTCGGCCTGATCGACCTCGGGCTGGTGGCGGCCAGCCTGATGGTCTCGATCTACCCGATCCTGACTTTCGACGAGTTCGTGTACCGGGCGGCCCGGCCCAACGACACCGACGTACTGATGGGCACGATCTGCATCATCCTCGTGCTGGAGGCGACCCGGCGGACGATCGGCTGGATCCTGCCGGTGGTGGCGATGAGCGGGCTCGCCTACGCCTTCTGGGGCGATGTCTTCCCCGGCCAGTGGGGGCACCGCGGGTACGAGCTGGACCGGGTCGTGGGCACGATGTACATCTCGCTCGAAGGGCTGTACGGCACGGCGATCGCGGTTGCGGCGACCTTCATCGTGCTCTTCACGATCTACGGCGCGGTGCTGGAATACTCTGGGGCCGGCAAGTTCTTCCTCGACTTTTCGTTCGCGGCGACCGGGTCGAAAGCCTCCGGCGCCGGCCGCACGACGACGATCGCCGGGTTCCTGCTCGGCACCGTCTCGGGCAGCGGCGTGGCGACGACCGTGACGCTCGGCTCGGTCGCCTGGCCGATGCTGAAGCGGGCTGGCTACAGCCGTGAATCGGGCGGGGCCGTGCTTTCGGCGGGC